>CAYJHE010000057.1:0-12882 GCA_964369675.1 uncultured Desulfovibrionaceae bacterium
GGCAAGGTTACACTCTACCGCTGAGTTACTCCCGCTCAACGAAGTATATTTTTAGGGAATTTTATGATAAATGTCAACAACTTTTTTCTATTTTTAAATATTTTTTTTATATGCTTTATACAAGCGACTTTTTCCTTGCTTGTATAGCGAAAAATTGCTATTTATACATTGAGTGATTAACACATTTACCAAGGTATACCTATGAAAAGTTCTCAGCTTTCTTCTCTCTCACTTTATATAAGTCATGAATTACCCAAAAACTATGATGAAACTCTTGTAATATATTCAGAAGGCTCTTACTACCCAAAAAATCTTCTCAATGAACAAAATGAATTTATCTATATAGTTATAAAAAATAATAAAGACATAAAACGCACACTCACTTCTGTTTATTTTTCCTTTATGGCATATGTAAATGAAAAAAGTGATGAAGAGCTCAAATCTGAGTTTTTTCCCTTTAACCTAGATATACATTTTAATAAGCATAATGTCTTTGGCAGAAAGATTGAAGCAAATTCCTTTCTTGTTTTTGCTACATTAAAAGAACATGTTATCAAAAATATAGTATACAAATATCCTCTTGAACATGTCTATTTACAAGCTAAATGCATTACTTTAGATGAAACTATAACATGTTCCAATGCCGTTAAAATAGACTTAAACTACCCTACAAACCCATTGCAAGATATTGAACTTATAGACTATTACCCTGTTCTGCAAATGGAACAAGATCTTTTTTTGCATGAAGTTGAAAGAATAAAACACAATTATGCTTCTCTTTATGATTATGCTTGCCTGCATAAAGAACTAGGGATTCAGTTAATAAAAGAAGATGATACACGCTATTATCTTTGTAGAGAATATGCTCCAAGTGCGTCTCGCCTTTTTTTATCTTTAAATACCAATGGATTTGGTGATTTTAAAGAATACGAATTTTCAAGAGAAGAGCACGGCTTTTGGTCATTAAAGCTCCCTCACACAGCTCTTTTTCACGGCATATATTATGAACTGCATGTCTATGCAAAGGATAATACAAAACATGTTCGCATACCTGCCCTTGCATCGTGGGTTGAACAAAATATCTTAGATGCTAATCAGTGGTGCGCGCGTTTTTGGAATCCTGAATTTAAATATACTTTCAAAAACCCAAAAATTTCGCATAAATATCCTATAATTTACGAAGCACATGTCGGCATGGCGCAAGACAAGTCAAATTATAAAAGCATACACTCTTATGGAACATATAATTACTTTAAAGAAGTGCTCCTTCCAAGAATTAAGAAAATGGGCTTCAATACCATTCAACTTATGGGTATTGCCGAGCATCCATTATATAAGTCTTTTGGTTATCAAGTTTCTTCCTTCTTTGCTGTTTGTCACAGATTTGGAACAGTGAACGAATTTAAAGAATTAGTTGATAAAGCCCATGAGTTAGGAATATGCGTATTGCTTGACATTGTGCATTCTCACTCTACTTCAAACACAAGAGAAGGCATGGCTAAATACGACACCTCTTCTTATTTCTTTTGCGACAAATTAAGCCAGTGGGGAACAGCATTATTTGATTACGAAAATGAAATGACAAGGCGATTCTTGCTTTCTAATTTACGTTATTGGCAGGAAGAATTTAATATAGATGGCTTTAGATTTGATGCAGTTGGCACAATGATGTATAATGACGAAGGCTTTCAAGACGATTTTTCGCATGTGAACGCCTGCTTTTATGGAAAGGACGGAAGTAATAGAAGAAATAGCAAGGGAATCATGTATTTACAATTAGCAAACACGCTTATACATGATATAAACAAAGAGGCTATCACAATTGCTGAAGAGTTTTCAGGCGCACCTGGCTTGACTTCACCAGCAAATCAAGCTGGTCTTGGCTTTGACTACCGCTTTGCCATGGGCATACCTGACTATTTTGCAAAGTATATCACAAAAGAATGCACTTCTGTCACAAAGATGTGGACTGAATGTTCTTATCATAGATTATACGACAAAAATCTCTCCTATGTTGAATGTCATGACCAAAGCATTAATGGTGAAGATGCAATGATATGGCGATTAATTGGCGATGATATGTATACAAAGATGTCGTGGAACACGCAAAATCCCAATATATGGCATGGCGTATCGCTCATAAAACTCATGAAATTAATGACCTTTTCTCTTGCAGATAAGGGTTATATGAACTTTATGGGCAATGAATTTGGTCATCCTGAATGGATAGATGTTGATGTAAACCCTTATAGGCAGTGGACTTTAACAGATAATGCTCTTTCATATTACAATAGCCTTCAAAAATATAATGACGATATGTTCAAGCTACTTGAGCATGATATATATAAGCATATGCCAAGGTTAAGACTTCTTCATGATGAAAAAGGGCTTATTGTTTTTGAAAGAGGCTCGCTTTTATTTTTCTTCAATTTCAATACTTCTGACAGTTTAACTATATGCACGCATGTAACAACTGGCAAATACATAGAACTTTTCTCAAGTGATGAATCAGAATATGCTGGCATGAGCAATATTACAGCAAAGCATGCTAAATCTCTTTATACTAAAGCTGATACAGGTGATTTTGAGCAAGAAATTGACGTTCAACTTCCTGCTTTGACTGCCTTTGTCCTAAAAAAAGTGGATTGATTTTTTCCTTGCAATTAGTGGAAAAATAGTGTTTACTTCTTTTCCCAATAAAACGCATATACTTAAATATAGAGAGGTGACACAATGGAAGACTTTCCACAAGTTGCATTTCCTGCTGAATTTTTACCCGGTTACACTCCCCTTCTTTCTTTTGACCCAAATCAATTACCAAAAGAATTAATCCCACGAAAAGCAACTATTCACGATGTGCATGGTATGTCAATGCTCATTAACGAGTACGCGCAAACAGGTGAAATGCTTGCTCGTGGGCCACAACAACTCTATCAAGGTATTAGAGAACATAGTGTTATAACAGTGCCTACGGAACAAGAATTTATAGGCCCTCTTGGTATACAAAATGAAATTGTCATAGCCTGTATTGGTTTACATATTTTATGGGAAGATTTAGCAGAAATCCGCTCTGTTGCAGTGCATCCGCTTATCAAGCAAAAAGGTATTGGCACTTTATTGATTAATCATATTAAAGAAGAAGCAAGAAAGTTTGGTATCAAAACACTTTTCACCTTTACTATTTATCCTGAATTTTTTAGAAAACAAGGTTTTAGAGAAGTACCAAGACAAAACCTTCCGCCAGTAGTATGGGCTGAATGTTCTAATTGTCCAAAATTCTATAAATGCGATGAAGTAGGGTTGATATTACCTTTGTAGTTTTTTTTATGAAGATTTCTTGGAAGGGGGAAAGCTCGGTTTTTTCAAAAAGTGGATTATCCACACACGAGGTTTCCCCCTTTTAAACTTTCTCCTTTCCTTAAAAAATAAAATTTTTTTGAGCAAGACTAGTAGTATTTTATACACTTCATTCCGCAAAAAAATCCATTTTTGTTGTAAAATCCACAAAAATTTTGAATTTAAAAACACATCCTAGAATAAATCGCTGTGCGTTCCCGTTCTAGTTAAGTACAAAATCAGCTCATTATCTGAAATTTCATAAATTAAAAGCCAGTCTGGAGTAATATGGCATTCTCTACAGGCGCCATAATTTCCAATTAAAGCATGGTCTTTATTTTTTTTTGGAAGCTCTTGTCCGGCAGCTAATAAATCAACTATTTTTCCTAATAGTGAGAGGTCATACCCTCTTTTTTTTGCTAATTTTAAGTCTTTTTTAAATTTTGTGGTTTGTACAATATTATATTTACTCATCATCTAATTCCTTAAGAATTTCATTAAACGATGAATAGAGTTTTTTATTGGGATTTTTTTTAAGCTCTTCTACTTCTTCAACTGCAAGTATAGTTTCAGCATTTGGAGTTTTATACTGAATAACACTTTGCATATATTTAATAATATTTCCTTTTACATTTTCACCATTTGCTGAAACAATACTTTTATAGGCATTATAGGTTTCACGGTCTAATGTAAATGAACATGTTACTGATTTTGTATTCATAGTGAACTCCTTAAATTTAATATTACTAAGTTAACTTAGTAAGTAATTTAAGCATAATTCAAATTGAAAATATGTCAATAAAGATTTATCTTGATGTAACGAAGACAAAAAAGCCTTAGTTTAGCTTGATAGCAAGGCATAAAAATTTTTCTTGACGGAGTTTAGTGCGAAAAAGCCCCAAACTGAGGAATGAGCAAGGCGAGGGAAATTTTTTGCGAGTGGAGTGTAGATAGACCTACATGACCGAGCAAAAAATTTCTCTCAACGAAGCTCAAACTCAATTTCCCACAAACAAAAAAGCCTTAGTTTAGCTTGATAGCAAGGCATAAAAATTTTTCTTGACGGAGTTTAGTGAGACCTAAATGACGGAAAGAAAAATTTTTATAACGATGCTAGCGAGTTAAAATAAGGCTTTTTTTATAGTAGGTCGTTGTTCCAGTTAAAGTCGGAAGTACGCCTCGCCTCAGGAAGGTCATGCGGATAGGATTCTTGCATTTTCACTAAGAAGGAATAGCCTGCTTGTTCCAATTCTGAAACTTTATCTGTGATATCATAAAGCCAATTTGGATAAATCCATAAATTCTGCCCATAATGCCTTGCCCAGAATTGCTCACGCATAGGCGATTGGAAAGCTTCATTAGCTTTTAAACCGCTCAGTCCGTGCCTTGCAATACCCATAGCCCAGCAACCAGAAATAAGAATACCAAGAGGTAAAGGTGACTGAGAGGGAAGCGACAAGAAATCTTCTCTATGTAATTCAGGCGAAACAATAGCAGCTTCAAAACCAAGGTTTTTATACACTGTAAGTGCTGCCCTATTTGCTATATTACAAAAAGGACCGGCTGTGAGCTTGACATTGCAGTCTTTGAATAAGTCCACTTGCCAAGGTGCGTTTAACACAAACATATAGGCATTTTTTCTCAAAGCTTCACGCACAAGAGATCTATACATATTTTCTTCATTCTGCCATATAACAGGCGGTAGCCACCATGAAATGCGAGGGACAACTGTATTTGAAATATTACGCAATGTACCTGTTGAAAGCCACATTCCCATAACAGATGAACGCGCTAAACGTGTTTCTTTGCCTTGTGGTAAACTTGAACGTAGATTTATATTGAGATTGTTTTTCTTTCCGTACTTAACAGGCGGAAAAGAAAGTTTTACCTCAACATTATGCTCGCCATCAATACCTTTTGAAACTCTGCCCTTACATCTTTCTAACTTTCTATTCCATTCAGCTAATTGACTTTGCAAGCCAGCTTCACGTCTATCGATTAAAAAGACAGGTGTGCCGGGTTTTGGCAATTTTTTAAAGCTCACCCTTAAAGGAAAAGATGCCGCCTTTGGAACACGCACAGAAACAGGCAAGGTTGTATGCCAGCTTTCATCTTCATAACCTATACGAAGATAATCCTTAGGAACAAGTTCTATACGCGTTTTGAGTTGCGGTAAAGCTTGTGTTTTTTGTTTCTTTTCAGGAACAGGATAGGTAACATGACCTATAAGCATACCAGAAGAAGTTTGTTCGTTTACAGAGGTGATTTTCTTGTCTTTTTGTGGCAAGAAACCAGCATGGGTGCGAGGTCGCCCAAGTGCCATTTCTAAAAGTTCGTCTGCATCTTTGCGTACCTTTGCATCATCACCGTGATCGCGTAACATTTTATAGGCTGTAACAGCATGATAAACATAGTGCGAACCTTTTTTTCTGCCTTCAATCTTCCAAGACGAGAGCTGTGGAATATCTAATAAGGTGCGCGCTAAGACATCTAAGGATAAATCTAAACTTGAGAAGTAACGCCCTTTTCTTTTTCCTTGTGTATACACTCTTCTGCAAGGCTGAACACATCTTCCGCGAAGACCGCTTTTTCCGCCCATGTAAGAAGACCAATAACACCTGCCTGAAACGCAAAAACAAAGTGCGCCGTGTACAAAGAGCTCTAAGTCAATTCCTTCAGGGCATTTAGTTGCTATATCACGGATTTCATCTATACTCATTTCTCTAGGTAAGATGACGCGTGATGCGCCCATTCTTTTAGCAATATGAAGACCGTCTGTGTGGGTTACATTTGATAATGTTGAAAGGTGAAGTTCGCCTGAAAAGCCCACTTGCCTTGCTAATTCAACCATGCCTAAATCTTGCACAATAAGGGCATGAGGTTTAACATCACGCTCTAAGCGTGCAATAAGGCGAGCTGCTGCGTTGATATCATTTGCCTTCATCAATGAATTGAAGGCTATATATATTCTTCTGTCTTCACTCATTGCAAGTTCATTCATCTTTGCTAATTCAGCTGTGCTGAAATTTTCTGCCTGCATACGAGCTGAAAAATGCTTTAAGCCAACATAAACAGCATCTGCTCCAGCAGCAAGGGCTGCTAAAAAAGAAGGCATATCGCCAGCAGGAGCTAGTATTTCAGGCTTTCTCAAGGGAATAATGTTTTGTGTATGTTCTAAAATTTCTGTATTATTTTCATAAGATATAATAGATTGGTTTTTCTTTTGCGCATGTACTTTTGTTTTAGTATTTTTTTTCATAGAAGTAATCGTTTTTATATTGTTAAATTATCATTTTTTTTAACATGTTTATGCCCTAGTGTAAATAAAATAATTTTATAAAAAAATTCTTACATACAAGGCACTTGACAATATGCAGCTTTAACTATATCAAAATAGTATAAAGAAGGTGAAAGTGAATTATGAAAAATTTGAACACCATTCCACATTTATCTCAATTTCAGTATGACAACACCCCTGCTGGTCTTATCATCGTAGCACTTGATGAGAATATCACAATTCTTGAAGCAAATAATGGCTACTTTGATTTACTTGGCTATACGCGCGAAGAAGTGCGAGATATTTTTGAAAACAAAGGTATAAAAACCATACATGAAGAAGATATTGCCCTAGCTTTTACTACAATTAAAGAAATTCTTGTTCACAATTCAATGAATAATTCTGTAAGATTACGCTTAGTCAATAAAGAAGATAAATACAGAACTATACATGTGACTTCGTCCGTTGAATTTAGAGATGGGCAAATTTATCTACACTTACTTATGCTTGATTTAACAAAGCATTATGAATTATTTCAGTTAATTAAAGACAATTACGACTTCAATAACATTGTAGACTCTCTCACTGACGACTCCTATTTCGACTTTAGCATTCTTGAAAATAGCATACGCTTTTCACCAAGCTTTTGTGAAAAGTTTTCACTGCCTAACATAGTAAATAACTATCCGCAGTCTCTTATTAAACGTGGACTTATTACTGAAGATTTTATCAATTTAAGTAAGAAGTTTATACTGATAGATACAGATAGTGATCTCTACCTAAACACTGTCACCTTTACTTTTGAACATGAAGCTACACACTATGATGTCACTTATAAGGTTGAGAAAGACGAGCATGGTAATAATATTCGCGTTATTGGTAAGATGAACGATGTTACAGCAAAGTATGAGCAAATCGAAAATCTTAAAGTAATCTCTCAAGTCGATCAGCTCACAGGACTTTATAATAAAATCACAACTGAAAGACTTATTACAAGTACTATTAAAAACAGACGTTCAAAGGACGGCATTTATGCTTTATTCATTATAGATGCTGATAATTTTAAATCTGTAAATGATAATTTTGGTCATCTTTATGGTGATATTGTTCTTACGCAATTAGCCGATCACCTCAAAACACTTTTCCGCTCAAATGATATCATAGGTAGAATTGGCGGTGATGAATTTATTGTTTTATTACGCGATTATTCGAGCCTAGAGCTTATTATTAAAAAAGCAAAGGGAATTTGTTCACTTTTTAATAAGGTATATACAGAAGATTCCGTATCAGTTGAGATGAGTGCAAGTGTTGGTATTTCACTCTTCCCAGATCACGGCAAGTCTTTTAACGAATTGTATAACAATGCAGATATTGCTCTTTATCATGTAAAAAGTTCAGGTAAGAATAATTATAAAATATACGATTCAAAGCTAAAGATTCAGCATGTTCCGCAAAGAACTGAACTAGATGAAAGCACTATTAAAAAAGATTTTAAAGAAAATCAAGTTGAATATATATTCAAACTTCTTTATTCATATAATGATTCTATTTCCGCAGTGAAAGCAACATTGCCATTAATTATGGATCAATATAATTTTAAACGTGCCTTCTTTTTTGAAAGCTATAATAAAAATGAAATCATCAATTCATATGCTATTTCAACTAATAATACACATCAACCGCTAAATAAATATCTCTTTAATACAAGCGACTATACTCTTCAAATTGAAGAAGCTATTGAAAAAGGCTATTACTTTAGAGATAAAAACTCTTCTTTAACCAAGGAGCAAAGACATCCTCTTTTTGCACAATCAACAAGCGTATTCCTCTACCCTATCTTATTTGAAAAAAATGCCCTTGGCGTTATTGGCTTTGATACAGACTCAGAAGATCATCTTCTAAGTGAAAAAAAACTTGATGACTTAAAGTCAATTTCCACTATCATTTCTACCTTCTTATCAAAAAATCTCGCACTCAAAAAGTCAAGAGCAAATGAAGCCATGATACTTTCAATTCTCGAAGAGTTAGACAAAATGCCACTTGAAAAAATCAAATCAAGAATTAAAGATTTTTTAGAGTGCGTTGATTGCTTTCTCTAGGGTGTGTATGAGAAAAAGTACAAATTAAATATTTTCCTCTATTTTTGTAATCTTGACAATTTGCATTCTAGTGTCTACAATAAATAGTATTAAAAAATATTGTATTCTTATTCAATAAAAAAGGAGCTGTTATGGCAACACAAATTAATGATTCCAACTTCCAAACTCTAGTACTTAATGACAAGGGTGTAGTTTTTATTGATTTTTGGGCACCATGGTGTGGACCTTGTAGAGCAATTTCACCTATTGTTGATGAAATAGCTGAAGAATTTTCAGGAAAAGTTAATGTATATAAAATGAATGTAGATGAAAATACAGAAACTCCTGCAAAATATGCTATCAGAGCAATTCCAACTATGATGATTTTCAAAAATGGCGAACTTGCAGAACAAATAGTTGGCGGAGTAAGCAAAGAACAGCTTACTGCTGCGCTAAATAAGGTGCTATAATGAGCGAACAAGTATATGATTCCATTGTAATTGGTTCAGGACCTGCTGGTATTACTGCTGCCCTTTATCTCTTACGCGCAGGAATGAATGTATGTCTTATAGAAAAAGGTGCTTCTGGTGGTCAAGTTCTTTTAACTGCTGAAATAGAAAACTATCCTGGCTTTCCTCGCGGAATAAAGGGCTGGGAAATGGCTGACTTATTTGATGCACAAATTCAGCCCTTCATGCCTAAAAGAATGCAAACTTCTGTTGACAGCATTGAAGTTGCTTCTTCTGACAATATTCATATTGTCAACACAGGCAGAGGTGCATTAAAAACAAAAACTATTATCATAGCTACTGGTGCAAGCTATAAACATCTTGGTATAGAAGCAGAACTCAAATACCAAGGTAAAGGCGTTTCATACTGTGCTGTGTGTGACGGTAATTTTTATAAAAATAAAGATGTTGTTATCATTGGCGGTGGGAATTCAGCTTTAGAAGAAGCTTTATACCTTTCAAGAATTGTAAAGCATCTCTATATTGTTCACAGAAGAAATGAATTTCGTGCTTCAAAGATCTATCAAGATAAGGTAAAGAAAGCGGAAAACATCACTATCATCACCCCTTCAATTGTTGAAGACATTATGGGTGAAAATGGTGTTGAAAGTGTTCTTATCAAGAATCTCGAAACAAATGAAACTCAAAACCTTTCTGTAGACGGTGTTTTTGTTTTTGTTGGCACTAAACCTTCTTCTGAATTCTTCCCTGAAGAACTCATGAAGGCTGACTCTGGCTTTGTTATCACAGATCAAGAAATGAGAACAAATATCACAGGCATCTTTGCTGCAGGTGACATCAGAGAAAAGCATTGTAAACAAGTAACTACTGCTGTTGGCGATGGCGCAACCGCAGCAATTCAAGCTATAAGCTATTTGGAGCAATTATAATGGCTAAAAAATTTCTACATGCCTGCACTTCATTATTTGTATTATTAAATATTAGTGCGTGCGGTGTTGTTGATGCTGTTTATATGGAACCTGCAAGTAATTCACCTGTAGAATTATTTGATTCAGCTACTCTTGCTATGGATCAAAAAAAGTACACTGAAGCAACTGAACTCTACACACAATTACAAAACGACTACCCTTTTTCACCTTACGCATTAGAAGCTGAATTAGGTCTTGGTGATTCTCTTTTCATGAAAGAAGAATTTTTAGAAGCAGCAGATGCCTATAAAGCCTTTGTTGACTTACACCCAAGAAATGAAGCTGTGCCTTATGCTCTTTATCAAACTGGTATGTCCCTTCTCAAATCAAATCAATCAGTAGATAAAACAGCTACAGAAGCTTCAGAAGCTATACAATACTTCCAAAGAGTTATCTCAGCATATCCTAATTCTATCTATGCTGAACAAGCTCCTAAAGCTATTGTTCTAGCAAGAACTATCCTAGCTGAGCGCGAACTTTATACTGCGCAAGTGTATTGGAATATGGGTAATGCAAGAGCTGCTTATAAAAGATTTAGCTATGTAGCAGAAGTTTTCCCTGATTTGCCTGAAGTGACTGCTTATGCACAATCAAGAGCAAAAGAAGCCTTTATACAACAAACAGCTGACCTTTCAGAACAAGAAAGACGTGAACAACACGGTTCATGGAAAGACTATTTTGAATGGTTATAATTTATAACAAATAAATTGGAGAAAATATGGATCAATCAACTAAACAACAAAGTTTATCACTCTCTAAGAGTGCTATCTTTATGCAACAAGTTTACACATGGATGTTTCTAGGCTTACTTTTCACTGCCTTTGTCTCCTATACGATTTCATCTTCTCAAGCTTTGATGAATATCTTTGTAACAAATACAATTTCAATGATACTACTTGTAGTAGCACTTTTAGGTCTTGCTTTTTATATTCCTGCAAGAATAGCCACATTCTCAGCTACAAAAGCTTCTGCAATGTTTATGCTTTTTGCTGGCGTTAATGGCGCAATGCTCGCACCTATCTTACTTATTTACACACAAAGCTCTATCTTTGTTACCTTTTTAATTACTGCAGCTATGTTTGGTAGCCTTGCTTTATACGGTATGGTAACAAAACGCGATCTTACAGCTATGGGGCAATTTATGATGATGGGCCTTATTGGTATCATCTTAGCTTCATTAGTAAATATCTTTTTACAAAGCTCAGGTATGCAATTTGTTATCAATGTCATAGGTGTTATTGTATTTGCTGGTTTAACTGCCTACGATAACCAAAAAATTAAGCAAATGGGTGAAAGCGCACCTATTGATGACGCTTTAGCTATCCGTAGAGGTGCTATTCTTGGTGCGCTCACACTTTATCTTGATTTCATTAACCTCTTCTTGATGTTATTACGTTTCTTTGGTCAAACAAGAGACTAATTGTATAATCATCTAAAATTATAACACATTATAAAACCTGCTTATGCAGGTTTTATTTTTTTTAAATACGAATTATATGATAATAATTTCTTTTTGACAAAAAGGAAATATTATGTTATCATATTAAGTGTATTTTAGTTTTCAATATGTTGAGGATAGTTTTATGTTTACCATGACCCCAAGCAGAAGCGCTTCGCTCAGTAGCCAGTCAAAGCAAGTTAAAACAAAAAGAACCAATAATGAATTTTTTAAAGCATGTCATAGCGGTGATTTAAAAATTGTTAAAGATTGCTTAGCAGAATCAGAAGCCATGGTTATGCTTGAAAATGAAAAAGCTGAATCTGGTCTTATTCTTGCTTCTAAAAACGGGCACTACGAAGTTGTTAAAGTCTTACTTAAAGCAAATGCTGATATTAATTGTACTGACATAAAGTTCCAGACACCTATACATCATGCTATCCTCAAAAATCAGCACCAAGTTTTGAAGCTCTTGATTAAACATGGTGCTCGTATCAATGATTTTGATGCATCAGGAGAATATACTCCTATTATGCTTGCAATTGAAAATAGAAATTATATAGCTATGCAATACTTACTTGATAGCATTGATTTAACAGTAAAAAATAAACAAAGAGAAGATATTTATGATTTTGTACTTACTAATAATCATGTAAGCGCAAATACAAAATTTATGTTTTCAACTCATGCCAGAACAAAGGCTGAGTATGAAAAAAGAGTGAAAGTATATAAAATACTACTTTCAAAATCAGAGCAAATTTCAAAAATGAGTACAAAAGAAATGATACGCTTCTTACATACTCACAATTTAGGCAAGGAAGATGTCTATTATTTTGTGTTTACAAAAAAACACGAGTATATATTAGTAAATCTCATCAATAATACAACTTTTGTCGATGATTTAGGTATACTCCCTAACGGTTATGACAGAGAATATCCCTTCTTCTTGCTCACAGTTAAAGAAAATCTACTCGAAGTAGTCAAGGCCTTAATTGAAAAAGGAGTTGATGTTAATTATGGTTTGCAAGAATTTGATGAAGATAAAATCTTTAGGCTCTTTTCAAGAGAAGAAATAGGTTATTCACCACTTATGCTCGCCTATAAAGAAGGGCACACTGAAATGGTTGAACTCTTACTTGAGTATAATGCCGATGTAAGTCTAAAAAATCTTGAATACAAAACCGTTATCGATATGGCAAACGAGAAAAAAGACAGAGCCATGGTTGATAAATTTACCCTCTTTTTATATTAATTTATGAAGCTTTTAATGCCTTCGGCGACCAAGAGGATTATCCTCACGGGCGTGCCCCTTTGG
>CAYJHE010000058.1:0-12748 GCA_964369675.1 uncultured Desulfovibrionaceae bacterium
ATAAAATGAAGTCTTTTGCCGTGAACTATTATAACCATGCAGGACTATTCTGTTTTTATCTTCTTCTATGCATTGTTCTATAGTGAACTTTTCATCAACTTTGATTTCTGAATTAAAGTAAATATCAAAACCTTTAATTTTTGAAAGGTCAGCGTATTCTTCTGGCAGGGCATCGTAGGCAAATTCACCATATTTACAGTTGTTTACATGTCCTAAGCCGTCTATGTAGCTTCTGTATGCTTTACGTTCGCATACTTTTTCATAGCTCAATTCTTCTTTAAATACAGATGTAGATTCAAGCAAAAACTCAGGCCTTGCTTCCATTAATTTGAAGGGAAGTTGTGTTTTGCGATAGATTGAGTGGTTTTTTAAATCAATAAGAACAGAATATATTGTAGCAACAAAAAGAACCTCGCCTGCATCGTCTCTTGCTTCAAGTTCACGCCTAAAGCAAAGACGCTTTCTTTCAGAATACCATGTCTGTATATGCACATTCACGCAGCCTTGAACATGCTTTTTAATCTCAACATTAAGCGCAACAAGCACCCATGAGTACTCTTGTTCAAGGTTGAAATTTGTATCCATATCAAAAAGAAGCAAATGTTCATCAATAGCTTTACTTATGATGTGTTGATAACCATCTGGTTTTAGATATAAATTTTTGTCAAGGTGTGCAAATTCAATCTTGAAACTGTGAATGTGTTCTTTTTCGTTATTCATGCTTTTCTCGTAAAATTTTTACTTATATTGCTTTAGTTAACATGAGAAATTGAAGCTTGTCAATGAGTGAACTTGACAAGATTAAGAAAATGTATTACATTTGTATTACAAAAGAGGTGAAAAATGGGAACTATATCATTAAGACTAGATGAAGCTGATAATAAATTATTCAAGAAGTATGCAGAATTTCACGGACTTTCATTATCTGAATTTATACGTCAGACTGTTTTAGAGCGCATAGAAGATGAATATGATATACAAGCATTTAAAGAAGCAATAGAAGAATTTGAAAAAAATCCTGTGACTTATACACTTGATGAAGTTGAAAAGGAACTAGGGTTAAAGTGATGTTCAAAGTTGTATTGAGTGAAAAAGCAAAAAAACATCTTAAAAAACTTGATATTCAAGCGGCATCTGTAATTATTGCTTGGATGAGAAAAAACTTAGAAAATTGCACTAACCCGCGCATACACGGCAAAGCACTTGTCGGAAATAAGCAAGGGCAGTGGCGCTATCGAGTTGGGCAATATCGCCTTCTTGCTGAAATTAAAGACGAAGAAATCATTATTCATGTTGTCGCTATAGGACACAGAAAGAATATTTATAGTTCATAAAGCTATTCCAAAATTTTTTCAGGAATAGCTCTTTTCTTTTGCATAATGACAAACCAGCTCTGTAGGGCGACTGACAAGCCTATACAAGCAATTCCTAAGTAAGATATAATATTCAATTCACTTCCTTCGCCAAAGAAAAGAACTGCCATCACAATACTGTAGACAGGCTCTAGGTTGAAGCTCAGCATGACTGTGAATGCTGAGATAGCGTGCAGGCATTCAACGTATAAATAATACAAGAAAATAGTGCAAAAAACAGTGAGAAAGAGCAAGAAGAAAATGTCTTGTAGATTTGGCACAAGATAGCTTATGTCAAAATAGTCAATGTACCAAGGTAGGAACAAGGATATAATAAGAAAACCGCCTATCATTTGGTAAAATACTGTGGTATTGCCGCTCACACTAGGGCATAGCTTTTTTATACTTACTGTATTCAAAGCAGCTAAAATAGATGAAATAATACCTACAATAATACCAGTACGATAGCGTACATCAAAAGAGAAAATGAGAAGCACTCCCAAAAGCGACAAAAGACTGATTGATATTTCTCGCAAAGAAAAACGGGAACGAAGTATGAGCGGTTCTAAAACTGATGTAAAAAAGCCAACTAATGAAAAGCAAACAACTGCTATAGAAACATTAGAAAGTTTTATACTGCCATAGAAAAAGACCCAGTGTAGGCATATGAGCATACCTGTGAAGGCAACCTTGCATATGTCTGAAAAGCTAAGTTTTTCTAGCTTCTTACTATATAAAAGGTAAGCACCTAGCAGAACAATAGTAAAAATTGTTCTATACCATACAAGTAAGCCTTCGCTTATGACAATGAGTTTGCCTAAAATGCCTGTAAAACCAGCTAAGAATATGGCCAAATGCAGCTGTGCAAAGGCTTTTTGTGTTGAAGTCATCATGTGTTATTTTGTTACTGCCTGTGTAAAATATTTATTCATTTTTTAAGCTTATTTTATTTGTGATGAAAAAAGCAAGTCCACTAAAGAAGACAGCAACAATTAATGCATCTATCTGAAATAACTTACCATTAGAAAAAGCAAAAAGAAGAAGTACTATAGAGATTCCAATAATTGTGCTCACCCAAAAGGCTGTTTTTGTTATTGTTTTACGCATCAATACGCAAACAAGTGGAATAAGGATAACAGGCGCCCAAAAATTATAAGCAAAAAGTAATACATCAAGCACATTTTCGATTTTGATAGCAATAAAAACTGCGCCAAGCCCTATAAATATGGTTAAAACTTGTGAAAGACCAAGTTCGTGGCGTGCACTTAAAGACTTTGCCTTTGGAACAAGCGGACGCACAACATCTTCAATAAGGCACACAGAAGCAGAGTTCAAAAAGGAATCCGCACTAGACATGACCACAGAAATAATAGCCGCAGCAACAAGCCCTTTAAGTCCTATAGGCATAACCGTATCAATCACCATAGGCATAGCTAAATTACTTGAAATCGATGGATCTATGAGATACGCAAGAAGGCCTATAGAGCCTGTTATAATAAAGAAAGGAATAGAAAGAAGCCCACTACCAAGTATGCCTTTTTTTGTTGCAGCCGCAGATTTTGTTATAAGTAGACGTTGCACATAAGGGGGGACAAGAGTTTCGCCGATAAGAAAGGACAAAAATAAACAAAATAAGGCAAACCAAGCACTTGGATTGTCAGGAAGAGCAAAAAACGCAGACGGTGCTTTTGCTATTACCTCTTCAAAACCACCAAGATGATTTATACCTAAGAAAAAAGCAAGAGGAATGAGAATAATAAGGAATAAAAACTGAATAACATCTGTTAAAACAACAGCTTTCATGCCGCCAAGGGCTGTATAAACAATAACAATACCACAGCCTACAAGTATACCTTGCATGAAGCTTAGTGTGGTGAATTGTGTGAAAATTGCGCCTATAGCACCAATTTGCGCTGCCAGTATGCCTGTACAGACAATAGCTCCTAATATACCAGCAAGAATGCGCGCTGGTGTGCCAAGTTGAGTTGCTAAAATATCGCCAGTTGAAATACAGTCACGAAAATGCTCAACTTTTGGTGCTATAAACATTGATACAAGTATAAGCATCACAGAAAAGCCCCAAAGGGCTGTTGCGGCAATAAGACCGTTATTAAAAACAGTGTCCGCATTTCCAAAAGAAAAACCGCCGCCAATAAAGGAGGCAGAAAGTGTTGCTAGAAGAACAAAAGAGCCATAAGAACGTCCTGCTACAGCATATTCTTTAATGTCTTTAAGGCCGCGCCCCGCGTATAAGCCAACCATTGAAATGATGAATAAATACACGCCAATAATGCTATAATCAATATTTGTCATCTTGTTACTCCACGCTCATGTGTCAGATTTAACGTGCGGTCTAAATATATTTGCGTTAAAAAATAACACGCATACTTTATGCTGTCAAATAGAGATTATAAAAGTTTTTTATGCCTTTATAAGCATAGCATCACCATAAGAAAAGAACCTAAAATCTTTTTTGATGGCCTCTTCATATATATCAAGCATTTCTGAGCGTGAGCAAAAGGCAGAAACAAGCATGAGCAAGGAAGATTCAGGCAAGTGAAAGTTTGTAATGAGTGCATCAATCACTTGAAAAGCTTTGTCTTTGTGCGGATAGATAAAGACATTAGTTGAATCAAGCATTCCCTCTATGGGGAGCAATGAATTTTCTTTATTATTCCATTTTTCCGCACAGCCTTCAAGAACACGGCAAGAGGTTGTTCCCACTGCAATGATAGGCCTTTTGTCTTGCTTAGCTTGCAAAATTGCTTGCACGCTTGAAGGTGAAATTTCAAAATATTCTGAGTGCATAGGGTGCTGTCTTATATCATCAACACGCACAGGAGTAAATGTGCCATAACCCACATGTAAGGTCACTTCTTCCCACAAACAGCCAGCATCAAGTAAGGATTGCTTTAATTCTGGAGTAAAGTGTAAACCTGCTGTAGGCGCGGCAACAGAGCCTGCTTTTTCACTATTTGCATAAATAGTTTGATAGCGTTTTTTGTCTTCTTCTGTATTTTGACTACGTCTTATGTAGGGAGGAAGAGGAAGATGCCCAAATTCTTCAAATATTTCAGTAATATTTTTAGTCCAGTGCAGTCTTACCTTTGTTTTTCCAAATTCAAATTTTTCTAAGATTTCTACTTTTAAATAAGGTGTAAATTCCCAAATATCATGTGTTTTTGCGGACTTTGAAGGCTTCAAAAGCACTTCTGCAATACTTGAAGAAGTGCCTGACTTCATTGCTTCTTGCTCTAAGATAGGCGGCGGTGTGAGGAGGAGTAATTCCCTTTTACCGCCATGCGCACTTGTGCCAAAAAGGCGTGCAGGAACAACCTTAGAGTTATTGGCAATAAAGAGTGGCTTCAAGCCACTTTCTGAAATAGGAAGAAAATCCAATATATTTTTAAATTCAGAAAATTCTCTTTTCTTACTTTTTTTTGAATATATTAAAAGCCTTGAGTCATCTCTGTTTTCAGAAGGGCTTTGAGCTATGTTTTTTTCAGGTAAATCAAAAACATAGCTTGATAGTTTGAAGTCTGTATCTATAGTCATAATTATGTAGTTTAATAATTTTAAGGAGATAAAAGAGTTTTACTCCCCTGTCATTCTCATTCAAAGTACTTTTAAAATACATGTGAAGGAAGTGAACATGCATCTTCATCTTTGTTCGTAGTTTGAGCTTGTTATAAAAATAATCCCTCTTTTTAAAGCAAAACAGTATTTAAGCGATGCTTAAAACTTTTTCGCAAATAAAAAATAAACTTTCTGCTTTAGCTATATATCTTGCTTAACCGCTCATGTACGGGCTTCCAAAGGGTAGTACCCGTGAGGATAATCCTCTTGGTCGCCGAAGGCAAAAGAAAATCATCACCTAATGAGCTTGAATTTCGATGCGTATATTGAATCTTTCTTCAAGCTCTGAGATTCTATCTCTTTTTAGATTGAGCAAGTAGAGGGCAAGTTCTGTATTTGTTGTATATACATATTTAATAGTCTTTTCTTGCCTTGCTTTTTTTGCAATTTCTTTGAGTGCGTCTTGCGCTTGCCATTCCATATTTCTTCTTGTGCCAGTGCCATTACAGTGCGGACATGGTTCTGTTGAGATAGAAATAGCAGAAGAACCAATTCTCTGACGTATCACTTCAAGCAGTCCAAAGGGTGATATATGCCCAATTTCATATCTTGCTCTGTCGTGGCGCATAGCATTTTTGAAAGCTTTTTCAATTTCTTTGACTGCGTTTTTGTCGTGCACTTCAATAAAGTCAATAACAACTTGGCCGCCTATGTCTCTAAGGCGTAAATGCCTTGCAATGGCTTGCGCTGCTTCTATATTTGTTTGCAAAACCATTTCATGGAAGTTTGATTTATTTTGTGTTTTTCCAGAGTTAATATCAATAGCCATGAGCGCTTCAGTTTGGTCAAAAACAACCCTGCCGCCAGACGGAAGAGCGATTTCACGCTGTGATATATCATCAACTTGCTTTTGCAAATTAAAACGATCCCAAAGGCTTGAACGATTATTATTAAAAAGCTTAACTATATTTGCTTTTTGTGGATAAAGAATAGTAGCCATTTTTGTGATTGACTGTGCCATTTCTTTATCGTTTGTCCAAATCTCACCAACATCTTCATTGAGGTAGTCACGCACAACACGCTGAGTTAATTCAACTTCTTGATGAATAAGTGCTGGAGCACTTTTCTCATTAGACTTTTCTAAAATATCAAGCCAAAGTTTTTGCAAATAGTCTAAATCCGCTTGCAATTCTTCTTGGCTGGCATTTGCTGCCGCTGTTCTGATGATAATGCCCATGCCTTTGTCGGGGTTAATGCCGTCGAGCATAGAGCGTAGGCGCGCGCGCTCTTCAGGGTCTGAAACTTTGCGTGAAACGCCTAATTGCTCTTGTCCTGGAGTAAGAACAAGGTATCTGCCCGCAAGTGAAATCCATGTAGTGAGGAAGGCGCCCTTTGTTAAAGTTGGCTCTTTCACTATTTGCACAAAAAGCTCTTGTCCTGGACGTAGAACTTTGCTAATGAGCGGGAATTTATGGTTTTTTGATGGCGCGTGTGGTGTGAGATAATAGTCAGGATGCACTTCGTCTATTTGTAAAAAACCATTTTTTGTTGAACCGAAATTTATGAAGGCTGCTTGTAAATTTGGATCGACATTATGTATGCTTGCTTTATAGATATTGCCGCGAATCTTTGCTTGGTGGCTCATTTCTACGAAGTATTCAACAACAGTATCGTCTTTAACCAGCGCAACTTCAACTTGTTCCTCTGACTGAACAGAAACAAACATTTTTAAATCTTCATTTACAACTTCTTCTACTGGAGTAACAGTTTTTTTCTTGCGCCCTCTTGTTTTCTTTTCTGAAGCAATTTCTTGAATATCATCTTGTTGCTCTAAAGGGTAAAAAGGATTTTCAAATGTTTGTTTTGAAATAGAATCAAAGTCGTCCCTATGTTCAAGTGCGGATTGCGCAAAGGAAGGAAGTTTTGTGAGAGCAAGAGGATCTATATTGTGTATATTTTTAATATTCTTTTTTATATTTTCAGGATTTTGAATTGGAGCTTGATTGCGCTGATAAAGCATATTTTGGTGTAAAATTGAACTTTCATCAGAAACAAGACCTTGTTCAGGCATTCTGTAATTATTGTTACTGTGCGTATTCTTTTTTGGTCCCTTTGCTTGGCGTGAATTTTTTGGGTAAGTATTGTTTGCAAAAGGCGCAATAGTATCAGCATGCGGTGCGAAACCGTTTTGGATATAGCCATTATTATGCACTGGCTTATATATGTCATCAGTTTCAAAAGTTTTTCCTGATATTGCAGCAATAATAGAAGAATTATCAAAAGTAGGTTGAGGTATGTTTTTTATTGCACCTTGCCTTTGTCTGTTTTGATTGTTTTTTTGGCGTGATGTATTTCCATTTTTATTTATTGGTTTGCTTCTGTTGTTTTGCCAATTAATATATTGATTTTCTTGATGATTTTCTGGATTGTTGTATGATGGCAAAGTGTGAGGGTAGAATATATCTTGTTCGGAATTAAAGTTTTGCGCAGGATTATTTTGCTTCTTTGTTTGCTGCTTACCTTGCAACTGTTTAGGCGCAGGGTAAAGCATTGGATTATGCATGGTTTCTTTTTGCTTTATCGCATTTTCTTCGAGAGGAACTCTTTTAAAGAAATTTTTACTCAAACCTCTATTTGGTTTATTGCTGTCTCTTGAAAATTGATCGTCTTGCTCTACTAACTGTCTGTCTTGCTTATGAAAAGCTTGCTTTGTCTCAAAAGTATTTCCATCAAGCTTTCCCACCATTTGGCTTGGAAGAAGCTGAATACTATCGTGAGAAGAAGCAGTGATATTACTTTTGCCAAGAGGATTTGTAGTTGTTTTTGACGGCATTTTTGCGCCTGAGTTCAAAAGACTATGTTCTATATTGCGAACCTCTTCAGGTAGATCTAAGTCTTTAGCAAGATTGATAATTTCTTTTGGTTTTCTGCCACGTTTCTTTGGCTTTACTTCTTCTTTATTGTCTTGAAGAACATGTTCTTGACTTGCATTGTCTTGTGTAGAAGTAGGCTGCGAAGTATTTGTTGAAGCAAGGCTTTTTCTGACAGGCGACTTTCTAGGTTTTCTTGTTTCAGAAGGGTTTGTTTGAGAAGGCTCTTGTTCAGGAGTTTGATTTTCTTGGATAGGAGTAATTAAGCTCTTTTTCTTCGCTTTAGAATTTTCTAATGATTTGATTTCATTAGTAATAGTTGTGCTCGTTCTTGGTTTTCTTGTCTTTGTTTTTTGTTCTGCTTCAGAAGTTGCGGCAGGAGTTGTGGCAGTGTCTAATGTATCAGATTTTTGTTCTGATTTTTTTGGACGACCTCTGCGTACCACTTTTTTTTCTTCCTTTGTGCCTTCTTCGCTTGTGAAGTCTTTGTTTTGATCTTTAATCATATAAATTCCTATTTTTAAATTTTTTAAGCCTAGTGGGCTGTTAAGCTCATAAAAAATATGAGCTTAAGAAAATAATTTTCAACTTTTTCTAGCGGAGCTTTCTCAAATGCTGCTTTTGCGCTTTGTAAAATACAAATTTTCGCAAAATCCCTGACTTGAGAAATCTCTTCAGATTAAAACCTTGAATAGAGTGTGAATAAAAGGTAAATTTTTTGTAATTTCAAAGTAGTATGCTTAGTAGTATGTTTAGATAAGCAATAAAAGAGTATTAAAGAAAAGTAATCTTTGTATTATATCCTTTGTGTGAGTGGGAAAAAAACAATGAGCAAATATGCTCAAGCCCAGTTAAAATAAAAGAGCGTTCTTAAATATTGCATTTTTTCATAAAATATTATAATTATATTACTGAAATTATAGCGGTCTTCTTTTCACGATTTTTTCATATTAGGAATTCTGTTTTTAGAGCTCAAACTATTTAAGGAAAGCAAAAAATGCACAAAAACCCACTAAGTACAAATAAACAAATTCGTGAAGAAATGAGAAAAAAACGCCTGCTCTTTTGTGAGCAACGTGATAAATATACTGAATTGTCTATAAAATGTCAAGCAATTCTTTTAGAAAGCAAAGTCTGGAAGCAAAGTGAGCATATAGCTCTTTACATGCCCTTTCGTGGTGAAGTAGACACTTCACTTTTAGTAAAAGAAGGGTATAAGGCAGAGAAAAAACTCTATTTTCCGCGCTGTCTTTCTTTTCTTGAGTGCGGTGAATACGGTAAAATGGAATTTGTGCATTTGGAAGAAGAAGAATTTGATGATGCTTTTCAAGAAGGGTATTTTGGAATTTTAGAACCTAAAACTAATCATCTTGCGTGCACTCTGCCTGAAAAATCTCTTGTAGTGTTGCCTTGCTTGGCTTATAATTCAAGAGGGTATAGACTTGGCTACGGTGGTGGTTTTTATGATAGGTTTTTATCAAAACACAACTATATTCCCTTGTCCTTAGTGTTCAAATTTCAGCAAAGTGAAGAAATTGAAGTGAAAGAATGGGATATACCACTCGACAACATTGTTAATGAGGAAGAAATGCTATGTTACAATTTATAAATTTTGTTTTTCCAGAAGTTCCACAAGTGCGATGTGCTTTTCAAATGCGCTCAACATTTGATGAAAATAATCCCTATTCAGGCGGAAATCTTTCTTTTGAAGTCGGCGATGTGAGAGAAAATGTGGTTCAAAATAGAGCAAAGATTTGTGAAGCTCTTGATGTAGACGCTTTCACAGATGTTATGCAAGTGCATGGAATTGAAACTGTTTTCAACCCGCCTCAAGCAAGTGCCGAGGCTTTTGCTGACTTTAGGGCTGACGGACTTGCAAGTGATAAAACAAGTCATGCTCTTTGCATAAAAACAGCGGATTGTCAGCCTATTTTAATAACAGAAAAACAAGGAAAACACATACTTGCTTTACATTCAGGCTGGCGAGGAAACAGGCAAGAATATCCACAAATTGCAGTTAAAGATTTTTGTGAACACTACAATCTTAAAGCAGAAAATCTTTTTGCTGTAAGAGGGCCATCTTTATCTCCCTATATGGCTGAATTTATTAACTATGATACTGAATGGGGGAATGAGTTTGATACATGGTTTGATAAAAGACATAAAACAGTTGACCTTTGGCAGTTAACCAAGGATCAGCTCAATGCTGTAGGTATACCTTATTCTCATATTTATTCTATAGACTTATGTACTTATACAAATATACAGATGTTTTTTTCTTACAGAAGAATACAAAAGAGTGGCAGACAGGGTTCTTTTATTTGGATTAAAAAATAGAAAAGCAGTTTAGAAAAATATTCTAGTTTCACCATTTAAAATAAAAAAGCTGTCCGAGGACAGCTTTTTTGTTCTAAAAGTAGAGGTATTAATTATCAGGTGTTAAATCAAATACTTCTATCATTTCGTCAAAGGCATCGTTTATTATGGAATTCATATCTGTATCGCCTATTCTTCGTGAAAAAGAAAGCATACCTCTTGTTTCGTCTGTATCTAGTTGAACTTCTTCAGCAAAATGTGCACGCTTAAGCAAATTTCCTTCATTTCTTGTGTCTATAAGAAAGAAATCTAGCATAAGGGCAGAACTTAGACCCGGTTTTCCTGAGGAAGCTGTGTCATTATAATAGCTTACCTGTGGCAAGATAAGCAGGTCAATACCCTTATGTTTGCCTAAGGCAAGCCAATACGCAAGCATACCTCGTGTTTGTTCTGTATCAATTTTGTTAATAAATTCATTTTCATCGTAAGAATCAATAAATTGTATACGCGGATTAATAGCGCTAATCTTTGTTCTTAATGCCTGATTTAACAGTTTTAATTGATGTTCATTGGCAAGTATTCTGTTTTCAGGAAAATATCCTGCAATAAGTTCAGTTGTTTCAACAGGTTGAAAGGCAGGTAAGACAGCTGTTTTTAGCATAGGAAGTTCAAAAGTGTTTGTTGCATTATTTTTGCTACATGCACTTGTAATTAAAAGAAGAAAGGTAAGAAAAATGAAATGTAGTTTTTTCACGATAGCTCCATGAAAGAAAATATGGTTAATGATTTACTCTAAATGTCCTTTTGTGCTTGAAATCCTGTTTCCTTCAATAGTGAGCGCTTCTTTGAGGGCAAGTCCAAGTCCTTTTGCAACGGATTCCAGAAGATGATGACCATTTTTTCCGTAGCAAAAGTTGATATGGAGGTTGAATTTTCCGCTAAAGGCAAGGGATTTATAAAATTCTCTCCAAATATCTATTTCTTCGTTTGCCAAAACTGGAGGAAGAAGGTCTGCATCTCTCCATTCAAGCCAAGGTCTGCCTGAAAGGTCAATACAAACTTCTGTGAGAGCTTCGTCCATAGGAACTTTTGCAAAAGCTACCCTTTTAATGCCTTTTCTGTCACCCATTGCTTGAATAAGAGCAGTACCAAGGCTTATGCCTATGTCTTCAGCTGAATGGTGATTGTCTATATATGTGTCGCCCTTGCATTCAAGTTCAAGGTCAAATTGAGCCCAAAAAGTGAGAAGAGTAAGAAAATGGTCTAAAAGCCCAAAACCACTGGAAATTTCACTCTTGCCTTCGCCGTCTATATTGAGAGAAAGTTTGATATTTGTTTCCTTTGTCTCTCTTTTGTATTGCGCTTTTCGCATCAGTATTCCTTTTTTGCTATTGTGAAAATTGTATATAAATAGGAGCATGTGCTTTAAAATAGTATAAATCTTTTAATGAATAAAAGCAAATACCTTCTCTATGTGCTTTTTCAAAACGCCCTACATATTTTGTCTATACTCTTTATCCTTAGTTAATTGAGCTATAAGTTCTTGAATTGAATTGAATTTTCTTTCATCTCTTATACGTTCAATAAAAGCAACTTTTAACTTTTCTCCATAGATTTCTTGTGAAAAATCAAGTATATAGCTTTCAAGGAGTAGTTTTTTTCCTTCAAAAGTTGGGTTATAGCCAACATTGCTTATAGCTTTAAATTCTTTGCCTGTGTCTTTGTTTGGGAAAAAAACACTAGTTGCGTATACGCCAGGTTTTGGCAAAAGTAGAGCGCCTGTGTCGAGATTTGCTGTTGGAAAGCCAAGTTGCGAGCCGCCTCTTTTTGCGCCGTGTTCAACATGTCCATAGACAATATGTCTATGTCCAAGCATATTATTAACAGTTTTTATATTGCCCTTTGCAAGTTCATTTCTGATAGAAGTTGAAGAAATTGGGCTAAGTTCACCATCTGCATGCAAGAAGGTGATTTTTTCTTCTAGTGTGAGCTTGCAACCGAATTTATTCAGCATTTTCTCTAAATCGTGGCTTTTGGGCATATCTGAGCCCATGCTGAAATTATAGCCTACAATAAGTTCTTTGCAATGCAGAAAATCTATAAGAATATTTGAAATAAATTCTTGCGCTTTTTGCTTTGCCAGCTCTTTTGTGAAGGGTATTACATAGGTGTAATCTATGCCAAGTGCTTTAATTCTTTTGAGTTTTTGTTCTGTGTCTATGAGGGGAATAATTGGTTTTTCTAAAAATATCTCACTTGGATGAGGGTCAAAAGTGAGGGCAACAGAAGGAAGTTTTCTTTCTTTTGCT
This sequence comes from uncultured Desulfovibrionaceae bacterium, assembly GCA_964369675.1. Lineage (GTDB taxonomy): Bacteria > Desulfobacterota > Desulfovibrionia > Desulfovibrionales > Desulfovibrionaceae > CAYJAZ01. The sequence goes on from CAYJHE010000058.1 coordinate 12,424, forward strand.
GATTGAACGCAGTGCGTGATTAATTTCTTATGTGCCTTATGCACGCCGTCAAAATTACCTATGGTTGCAACACAGGCATCAAGGCTGTTATTTTTATCTATATCAAAAAATGAGAACATTGAAAATTCCTTTACACTCATTGTGATTTCTTATGAAAGACAGTTGAGTTTATAAAATTATTAAACAAAACTCAAATAGTATTTTTTTATTTATTTTTTTTTGCCTTCGGCGACCAAGAGGATTATCCTCTCGGACTATCGCCTTTTTTTCTGCCTTCGGCGACCAAAGGACTACCGCCCTTTGGAAACCCGAGCATGAGCGGTTA
>CAYJHE010000059.1:0-12628 GCA_964369675.1 uncultured Desulfovibrionaceae bacterium
TTTACTCGCATAATCTTTTTTTCAAGTTATTTTCAATTAGAGCACTTTTAAAAAAACATGTGAAGGTAGTGAACATGTAGCTCACTCTTTATATCTAGGCCTCAACTGCTGTAGGATAAGACCCTATTTTTAAAGCGAAATAGTATTTAAGCGAAGCTTAAAACTTTTTCGCAAATAAAAAAAATAAAAACCTGCTCTAGTTATGCTTATCGCTTAACCGCATTGTGAGGGTTTCCAAAGGGAATTATTCCCTTTGGTCGCCGAAGGTAAAAGGGAAAATTATAAATTGGAATGGCGTGTCTTTTTTGGGGAAAGTGGAGTAGTTTTATGCATATAGTCCCTCGCGGAATTTCTAATGTACTTAGTCACAAAGACTATGCCTACTATATTTCAGGGCAAATTCTTTCTGTTTTGGCTTTTTGGATGCAAAATGCCACTTCTGCGTGGCTAGTGTATAGCTTGACAGGTTCAGGAGTTTTGCTTGGTATGACAAGCTTTTGCTTTCTATTGCCTTCACTTTTTCTTGCGCCTATAGGGGGCATTATTGCTGATAAGTTTACCAAGAAACATGTGCTTTATTGCACGCAACTTGCTTCTTCGCTTTCAAGCTTTCTTATGGCTGCCCTTATTTTGACAGACACAATACAAATTTGGAATGTCATGTTTCATTCCTTTGTGCTTGGTGTTGCAATGAGCATAGAAGGGCCTAACAGAAATGCCTATATGCTTGAATTGGTTGGAAAAGAACATTTACAAAATGCCATTGGGCTTAACGCTTCTGTATTTAATCTTGGAAAAATGCTTGGGCCTGCGCTCAGCGGTCTTTTAATCACTGGCGTAGATATTGGCTATATATATTTTTTTACAGCAATAAATTTTTTAATTCTTTGCGTTTTCTTATTTGTTATCAAGGTTGACGGAAAGCCGTCAAAAGAAAATATGCAAAAAAAGCAAAGATTAGTAGATGGCTTTATTTATGCTTATAAGGAAAATACGCTTTTCTACGCGCTTTTAATTATTGCAATAACTTCTATTGCCGCAACGCCAGCTTTTGTTTTGCTGCCCATTATTGCAGTTGAAATACTTGGCGGTGAAAGCATGCTCTATGGCGCTTTATCTTCTTCTTCAGGTGTAGGTTCATTTATTGCAGCTTTATTGCTTGCTTCAAGAACAAAGTTAGACGGCACAATTAAACTACTCTCAACAGGAACAATCCTTATCACTATAAGCACACTCATTCAGGCGCTTTCAGGCAATGTTTATATTTCCATTCTTGCTTTCTTTACACTTGGCATTGGGCAAGTTTTCCAAGTTGCCCTTACGAATACGCTCATACAAAGCATCACACCTGAAATCTATAGAGGAAGAGTTATTTCTCTTATGTATATGATGTGGCTTGGAATTGGTGTTTTTGGTTCTTCAATAGCAGGTTTTCTCAATGAAGCGCTTGGTATACAGGGCACATTACTCACTTGCTTTGTTCTTCTTTGTTTTGTTTGTTTTGTGATGCTTCCCAATTTGACAAAGAGTGCTAGTGGGAAGTATACTATTTAAGGAAACACTGATTTAATGCCTTTTTACATTTTTTCTGCCTTATGCTCACTATGTGCAAAACTTATGTATGTCTTTATACACTGCGTTCTGCTCATAATTCGCATGCCTTGATAAAATGCAAAAATTCAACTAAATCAGCGTCTCCTCAAAATAATCCATTTTTGCTTAATTAGTTAACCTATTTTTTTTTAGATTGTGAGAAAAAAACATGGCTCAAGAAAAAGAACTATCTGAAATTTCAGCTCTTTATAACGAAGAGTACAAAGAACCTGTTCTCTATAAAATAATTCTTCATAATGACGACTATACAACTATGGACTTTGTGATTAGTATATTGTTAGAGGTTTTCCATAAAAGCGCAGAAGAAGCAAAAAGACTTATGCTCACTGTGCACAATCACGGAAAAGCTATTATAGGTATCTACACTAAAGAAATTGCAGAAACAAAGGTTGACAGAACTCTCAAGTTGGCAAAAAATGCTGGCTATCCTTTGCTTTGTACTTTTGAACCAGAAAAATAATTATAATAAAAGAGGAATGTATGTTAAGTCATGCTGTTCAAAGTGTTTTAGCTAAAGCTGTATTAGAAATGCGTGCAAGAAAACATGAATATCTCACAAGTGAACATATTCTCTTTGCACTCACCTACGACACTGAAACAAAAACAATACTAGAAGGTTGTGGCGCAAATCTACCTGAAATTCGCAAAACCTTAGAAAGATTTTTTAGCGAAAAACTCGAAAGAATCGAAATCGAAGAAGAAGATTCTAAAGAAGTTATGCAAACTCTTGCTGTTGAACGCCTTCTTACAAGAGCGTATCAACAAATCATCAATGCAGGCCGTGAAAGCATTGAAGTGGGCGATATCTTGGCTGCTCTTTTCTTAGAAGAAGACAGCTGGGCAGTGAATGTCTTGCAAGCGCAAGGCTTGTCACGCTTAGATGTAGTAGAATTTATCTCGCACCGCATGCCAAATGCTCATGAAGAAATCACGACAGAAGCTGAACCAAAAAAGCAAGCTGGAGCAAATAGCGCATTAGAACATTTTTGTGTTAATCTTAGCGCAAAAGCTAGGGCAAATGAACTTGATCCCCTTATTGGAAGAGAAGGGGAACTGCTTAGAATTGTTGAAATTCTTGCGCGAAGAAAGAAGAATAATCCCCTTGTTGTTGGCGAGGCTGGTATAGGTAAAACTTCTCTTATCGAAGGCTTAGCAACGCGTATTGTGCAAAAAAAAGTACCCAAAGAATTTTTAGACACGCAAATCTATGCTCTCGACACTTCTTCGCTTATGGCAGGTGCAAAGTATAAGGGCGAATTTGAAGCACGCCTCAAAGCCATTATTTCAGAAGTTATCGACAAAGAGAATGTCATTCTAGCTATTGATGAAATTCACGCATTACTTTCGTCCTCACAAAGTAATGCAGGCGGTCTTGATGCGGCAAGCATGCTAAAGCCCTATCTCAATAGTGGTAAAATTCGCTGCATAGCTTCAACTACCTATGAAGACTATAGAGCAACTGTCAATAAAGATAGGGGCTTATCTCGTAGATTTCAAAAGGTTGACCTTGTTGAGCCAAGCAAGGATGAGTGCATGCAGATTTTAAAAGGCTTACAAAAAAAATACGAAGAGCACCACAATGTTCGCTATGGCAAGAATGTGCTCTCTGCAATTGTTGAGCTTGCAGCACGCTATCTGCAAGACAGAATGTTGCCTGATAAAGCTATAGATGTTATGGATGAAAGCGCTTCTGCTCTTCGCATGAAACCTTCTTTTAAAGCAAATGATATTGTGCATGTTCAAGATGTGGAACGCGTGGTTGCGCGCATGGCAAACATACCTACTGCTTCTGTTACTTCTGATGAAAAAATTCTGCTTAAGGATTTAGAAAAAAACCTCAAGGCAAGGATTTTTGGTCAAGACGAAGCTGTAAGCAAGGTGAATAAAGCAATTTTGCGCTCAAGGGCAAATCTCACTGTAAGCAAAAGACCTACTGGCTCTTTCTTATTCTATGGGCCTACTGGTGTGGGTAAGACAGAACTTGCAAAGTCGCTTGCAGAAGAGCTTGGCATTTCTTTCTTGCGCTTTGATATGAGTGAATATATGGAAAAGCATGCTGTTGCGCGCCTTATTGGCTCGCCTCCGGGCTATGTTGGTTTTGAGCAAGGCGGTCTTTTGACAGAAGCTGTGAGAAAAACTCCGCATGCTGTTGTCTTGTTTGATGAAATTGAAAAAGCCCACCCTGATATTTATAATATCTTATTGCAGGTAATGGACTATGCCACACTCACAGATAACAATGGTAAGAAGGCTGATTTCAGAAATACAGTGATAATTATGACAACAAATGCAGGCGCGATGGAAATGGCAAATTCTGCCGTTGGTTTCACGCACACAAGTTCTGATTCAATTTCAAAAAGTAAGAAAGCAGTTGAAAACACTTTTTCACCTGAATTTAGAAATAGGCTTGACGCTCTTATTCCATTCGCTGAGCTTTCACCTGAAAATATATTAAGCATTGTTGATAAGACAATAGATGTTCTTTTCAAAGGCTTACAAGCAAAGAAAATTAATCTCACTATAAGTGATAAAGCAAGAAATTGGTTTGCAAAGCATGGCTTTAATCCAAAGCTAGGCGCAAGACCTTTAGAACACTTAGTGCGTTCAGAGCTTGAAGATTTTCTTGCAGAAGAAGTGCTCTTTGGTTCGCTCACAAAGGGCGGCACAGTTAAAGTTGATGTTGACGCTAAGGACAATGAAAAATTAAAATTAGAAGCTCTTGCAATAAAAGCAAAGAAATAATTTGAAGGATTATATATGAATTTACAGAAAATTTTTGACAAGTTAGACACAAGAAAAGCACGCGTTTTTGAACTTCATCAAGGACTTACAAAAAATGTTGCAATGAGCCCAGTTAATGGGGGCGATGGCGAATGGGCAAAGGCAGAATGGTTTAAGGAAAAACTTCTTCAGCTTGGCTTGAATAATATCAAAGATTATAATGCGCCTGACGAAAGGGTGAGCTCAAAATTACGTCCAAACTTCACTGTCTTTGTTGAAGGCAAAAGCCCAAAAACTCTTTGGGTTATGGGACATTTAGATGTTGTTCCTGCTGGCGCACTTGACTTGTGGAATACAGATCCCTTCAATGTGACGCTTGCTGAAGACGGCGACACTCTTTATGGACGCGGTGTTGAAGATAATCAGCAAGCTATTGTTTCTGCTACACTTCTTGCCGCTGAACTTATTGAAGAACAAATAGTGCCTGATATTTCACTTGGCATACTTTGTGTTGCAGACGAAGAAACAAGCAATGCCTATGGTATTGATTATCTTATGGAAAATTTCCCTGACATAGTAAAAGAGGGCGATTTAGTTCTTGTTCCTGATTTTGGAACAGAAGACGGCGCAATGGTTGAAATAGCTGAAAAGGGCGTTTTATGGCTTGAAATCAGTATTTCAGGCAAGCAGTGCCATGCTTCTACACCTGATGAAGCTATCAACACCCTTATGGTGGCAGCTGAAATGATTCAAGAAACAAAGAATATACAAGCAGAGTTTACAGAAAAGAACGAACTCTTTCTTCCAAACTATTCCACAATCACACCAACGCGTATTCTTGCAAACGTGCCAAATACCAATACTATTTCAGGTCAAGATGTCTTCTACCTCGATTGCAGAATCTTGCCTTGCTATACAGCAGAACAAGTGATTGAAAAGGTAAAAGCACATCTTGAACCTATAGCGCAAAAGTACGGCGCAGGTCTTGAAGTAAAAGTGCAGAGTTCAGAACCTTTTTCACCAGCAACACCAGTTGACAGTGAAGTTGTAGTGAAAACTATTGAAGCAATCAAGGCTGTATATAATATTGATGCAAAACCTGGCGGTATAGGCGGCTCAACTGTTGCGAGCAGATTCCGCTTACGCAACATTCCCGCTGTTGTGTGGGCACGAGTGCACCCTAGCTATCACATGCCAAATGAAAAGTCTAAGATTTCGCATAATATCAATGATGCAAAAGTGTATGCGCATATTTTATTCAATACTAAGTAGGTCTTTTGCATGGAAGAATTGTTAAAAAAAATGGCTGCGCAATTAGACGCGCTTGACGAAGCTTCGCTCACAAATCTGTGGACAAAGTATGCGCGTATAGTGGATAATTTTGAGCCAACACAAAGGTGGGAAGAGGCTGTCTTGATTCTTTCCTTTATTCAAGCAAAGTTCAATAAAAACCAGCTCTTTAATTACCATTGGTCTGCGCGCACAAAACTTGAAGGCAGAAAGGGTGAAGTAAGACCTGTCTTCTCACTCAACTTGCCAAGTAAAGAAAAAGACTCAAAGCCTGCAACACAAATTCTTTTCAATCCTAAGAATAAGCCTGAAACTATCACAGAAGAAGAATGACAATACAAAACACACAAGGCAGTGAAAAATCAAGCCCTTACGCATTAAAAGAGCATTTATCCTCTTGCAGTATTGATGAACTTCTTGTGTGTTTGGTCAACTACTTATACCCTGAAACAGCAAGTAAGCATCTTCTTGTTGATGTTTTTTCACGTCTGCCTATTAAGGGTATGGAAAATTTTGAATGGTCTGCGACAAGAATTACAAATATTTTTTCAAAACTGAGAGAAAAAAAACTTGTAAATCAAGAACATAAACTCCCTATAAAGGACGGGCACGCTTTAGCTATATATTTTGTAAAATTAGACATGGGCAGAGAGTTTATTAAGCAATTGCCAGCGCGTCTTCGTTCAAGTAGAGCAAGTGTTGTGCCCTATCAAAACATTCAAAAAACACAAGTGCTTGCTGATTTTTACCTCAACGACATAAAGGCTATTGAAGTAGCAAAAAGGGCTTTCTATACTTTTGAAGTCCCACTTGTTTATTATGCTGAAAATCCGCTTGATGAATTTTATAAAAAACTCAAACCTGAATTGCAAGTATGGCTTGCGCGTCTTCGTGTAAAAAAAGCACTCTCTACTTTTTTGTGCAAGGAAAATTTTCTTTTTTTAGACGACTATGTTTCATTTTGTATTTCAAAAAGACTGTATTCGCCCTCTTTTCTTTCTTATTTTGCCTTTGTCAAATACGACATGCAAATGTATAGCGAATTACTGAAGATTCTCAAAGCATGCCGTGAAGACGGAACAGGCTATTATATTGATACTTTTGATTTATTTAATGCGCGCAGTGTTGAAGACTGTATCGAGATTGCAAAAAATACCAAGGAAAGTTTTAGGGGCATACGCAAAGTGCTTGGCAAGAAGCAGGTATCATTAGAAAGTATCTACGAACTCATCTATCTTTTCACTCTTGTGAAAGCGCAAAATGACATAAAGCATAAAGAAGCTTTGAAAAAAGAATTTCAAAATTATCTACGCTTATTTGTCTCGCCAAAATTATATAACCCCCTTGAAAAGCTCATAAATTCAAGTTTTGTTGAAATATACTTTTCAGAAAATACCTATAAAGACCTTGCCATAGCAAAATACGAAGATATTTTTGCCTTTATTGTTTGCTATGCTCAATTAACTCTTTCTGAAAGTTCAAAAGAAAGCTATCTTCTTTTATTAAAAGATTATTTTGTAGAATATAAGGAGCTTATTCCTTTTCTTGCCCTTGTTATAGCGCAAATTCTTTCAAGACTTTTGCCAAGTGAAGAAGCAAAAGTGTATAAGGATTTTAAAGAGCAGTACGAAGTGTTTGATTTTTCAGCTCTTTATTTGCAAGACCTTTCTTGGGAGAAAAAGCTTGAAGCCATATCTTCTTTTTTAAATAATGATTTAGCAAAGAGTACAAAAAAAGTTTCGCAAAACCCAAAGAGATTGGTATGGAATATTTCTTTTGTTTATAATGAGATAACTCCCTTTGAACAATCTTTTTCAAAAAATGCATGGACAAAGGGGCGCAAACTGTCTGTTTCACGATTACGCGATGAAAAAGACAGTATTGATTATTTATCAGAGCAAGACAAAGAAGTCATAAGAAAGGCAGCCAAAAAAGATTATTGGCGCGATATGTATGAAATTGATTTTGAGACAGCTATGCCTTTATTGGTTGGGCATGAAAATGTTTTTGATGAGCAAAGCAGTGAAAAAGTCACGCTTGAACTAGATGAAGCCGAACTCAAAGTAGATTTCAAGAAAAATAAAGAGGGCAATGAAGAATATGTGCTCACACTTGACTTGCCCGGTTCACAAAGTGGAACATATGTGAGAAAAGAGGGTAATGTGTATAAAGTCACTCCAATATCTTCTTCGCATATTCAATTAAAAGAACTTCTTGGCGAAGAAAGACTCACACTTCCTCAAGAAGCGCAAAAAAAAGTTGTGCAACTTATTTCTTCGCAGCACAGTCACGTCAAGGTGAACACCAATCAAGAATTAAACATTCTTTCACAAGACAATGTCAATACAAAACCTTGCCTGCGTTTAAAGCGCGCTTCAAAGGATTCGCTTGCTTTAGAAGTAAGGGCTATTGTCTATCCTCTTGGCAATGAAAATTCTTCTTTTACACCGCAAAGCGGAACACAAGTTTTTGTTGCAAAATATTACGATTCGCCTATCAAGGTGCAAAGAGACTTTGAAGCTGAAAAAGAAGCAATGAATGAATTGCTCACGCTTTGCCCAAGTCTTAAGGAAAATCTTTTTACTGAAGACTATTCTTGGATTCTTGACGACCCCGAAATAGCCTATAGTGTTTTAGTGGAGCTTCAAGAACATGAAATTGATGTAGAATGGTTTCAAAACGACCCCATTCGCCTTACGTCTTCACTTTCTTCTTCTGATATGCGCCTCAAGGTGAAGTCAAAAAATTCATGGTTTACAGTTGAAGGAAACCTACAAGTAGACGCAACAAGCATGATAAGTATGCTTGAACTTCTTCAAAAAACTCGCGAGCATAAAGGAAGATTTATTCCTCTTGCAAATGGAAAGATTTTAGCTTTAGCAGAGGATTTCAGGCTTTCACTCGACAAATTAAATGCTGTCATGCAAGAAGATAAACAAGGACTTTTACTGCACCCACTTGCTTCACCTCTCCTAGATATTTTTGAAGATGACACACAAATAGAAAGCGATGAAGTATGGAAAAGCTGGAGAAACAAACTTTCTACTCTTAAAGAGCATGAAGAGGAAATTCTTTTGCCTTCTGGTTTGCAAGCAGAACTTCGCTACTATCAAGTTGAAGGTTTTAAATGGCTTGCTTCCTTGGTTGAGCTCAATGTGGGGGCTTGCCTTGCTGACGATATGGGGCTTGGCAAAACCTTGCAGACAATTACTTTAATTCTACATTTAATGCGCACTTCCTCTGCTTCTAAAGAGGAGCAAAAGCCCATACTTATTCTTGCGCCCACTTCTGTTTGCCACAATTGGGAGAGTGAAATACATAAATTTGCGCCGCAAATCACTTGTAAAAGGCTCACTGCAATGGCAACAAAGAAAGAACGCGCAAAAATAATTGAGAATATGCTTGAAAATGAAGTGCTTATCTTGGGTTATGGTCTTTTATCAAGTGAGATGGCAAGCCTTGTGAAAAGGCATTTTAAGCTTATTGTTTTTGATGAAGCACAGGCTTTGAAAAATGCAAAAACCTTGCGTTCCAAATCAAGTGCAAAGCTTATTTCAGATTCAAAAATAGCACTCACTGGTACGCCTATTGAAAATTCACTTGAAGATTTATGGAGTATTTTCAATATCATAAACCCTGGGCTTCTTGGTTCATTGGATAATTTTAACGATAAATTTAATCTTTCAAATAACGAATCTGCGCCTATAAGAAATAAGGCAAGAAGCACTTTGCGCTCCCTAGTTAAGCCCTTTATTTTGCGTAGAACAAAGAGTGCTGTTTTAGACGAGCTGCCTGCGCGCACAGAACAAACTATCATCATAGAGCCAAACAAGGAAGAAAGAGCCTTGTATGAGGCCATAAGAATACAAGCACTTAAAAAAATTGAAGAAGCGCAAAAAGAAAAGAGTAGTAATGCTTCAAAATTCTTTGTGCTTGCTGAATTGACTCGTTTGAGAAGGGCTTGTTGCAATCCAAAGCTTATAGACCCAAATACCGAGCTTGAATCTTCTAAGTTGGCAACATTATTAGAACTTATTAAAGAGTTGAGGCAAAATAACCATCAAGCGCTTATTTTTTCGCAATTCACTTCTCACTTGAAAATTATCTATAGTGAAATACAAAAGCTTGGTATGGACGTGCTTTACTTAGATGGTTCAACGCAAGAAAAGAAAAGGGCTGAATTAGTTCAGGCATTTCAGTCGGGTAAGGCAGATATTTTCTGTATCAGTCTCAAAGCAGGCGGGCAGGGATTAAATCTCACTGCTGCAGACTATGTGATACATGTCGACCCTTGGTGGAATCCAGCAGTTGAAGACCAAGCTTCTGATAGGGCACACAGAATGGGGCAAACAAGGCCTGTCACTGTCTACCGTCTTATTATGCAAGATTCAGTTGAAGAAAAGATATTGAATTTACACGCAAATAAAAGAGAGCTTGCCGAAGATGTGCTCGCAAATACAGATAATGCACAAAAACTTTCTTTTAATGAATTAATGGAATTGTTTGCTTAGCTTATTGTCTTTTTGAAATGCTCTCACATGTTTTACAAGCTATCTTGCAAGGTCTGCTAAAAAGTAAGTTCAACATTAAACATTAATTGATGTACATGTTGTTCTTTGCCAGTGAGTGAAGCATTTAAATATGTTGTTTCAGCTGTATTTAATTCTGAATATCTGTAGCCGACATCAATATTTATGTCTTCTCTAGCAAGATAATCAAAGCCAAAGCCTGCATTCCAAGCGAGGTCAGAAACGGAAGAAAGACCGCTGAAACTTGAATGTCCTTTTTCACCTGTCCACGCAAGACCAAGACCTATATTGGCATAGGGTGTCACCTTGCCATGAGACTCTAATTCATAATAAGTATTATAAAATACAGTACTTAAGCTTTCAAAGCCGTTTACAGGTGCGTAGTTCCAAGCATAGGGGTCGATGACATTGCCGTAAGAGGAAAATTCTACTTCACAAAAAAGAGGAGAATTTTTAAATTCCTCAATATCAATAGGTTCTTTGACAACTTTATTTGATGTAATATAGTAAGCATTATTGCCCCTATCTAGCTGTAGAGGAAGATTTTGCTCATAAGAATAGAGAGGAGTAAAGGTCATGCTTTTACCAACCTTTTCTTCTGCCTCGACTACATTTGCCATATTTTGGCTGGCAAAGCTTATATTACAAAGCAATATAAGCAGTAAATTGCTTAAAGAAAATAAAACATATCTCATATTTTTCTCGTTCTCAAATTACGTCATTCAAATTTCTATATATAAAAAATGTGAACGAAGTGAACATGTCACTCAATCTTTGTTCTTAGTTTGACTTTCTATGTGAATAATTCTCCATTTTTAAGGCGAAACAGTATTTAAGCGAAGCTTAAAATTTTTTCGCAAATTAAAAATAAAAAACTGTTTTAGCTATACACTAAAACTTAACCGCTCAATGTTCGGGTTTTTTTTGGTCGCCGAAGGCAAAGCAGGAGTGCTGTTCTCAAATTCGAACAAGCAAGCTTAACTTGACATATTAACTTTATAGAATTAAGCTTCAACTATGTCAATGCTAGGGGTGCTTGCTTGAGCTGAGAATGAGTTTACACTCTAACCCTTTGAACCTGACGCAGTTAATGCTGCCGTAGGAAAGCGCGGATTTTCAACTCTTACCTTCATTAAGCATAATTGCGTATTAACTTTATCGGCTATTTTTTAAGCCACAATAGGTTGTTATATGCTTAATAAAAATAAAATTCTTGCGTCCATTTTTGCTACTCACGCACAAAGTCTTTCTGCCTACGAAGGGCTTTCAATCGAACAATTAGAACACGGAATTAATTCAGGTTCAATGGTCTTGCTTGCAAATCCAAATCACCCGAATCTCAAACCTTGTATTATAGGGCAGCCTGCAAGGGTGAAAATCAATGCAAACATTGGAACCTCTCCACTCACGCACTGCCTTGAGTCAGAAAAAAATAAAATCAAAGTATGTCACGAACATAATGTAGATACTATTATGGATCTTTCCATTCACGGCGACCTTGACAATATAAGAAAAAACATGATCTCAGCTTGGAACAAGCCCATAGGTACTGTTCCAATGTATGGTGTAGGTCAGCAGATTTTAGATAAGGATTTGCCGATTTCTTCTATGAAGCCTGAAATGCTTTTTGCTGAAATTGAAAAGCAAGCTCAGCAAGGTGTTGATTACATGACCTTACATTGCGGAATAACACGCAAAGGCGCGCTTTTTGGAGACGATTCAGACTCAAATTACGGCAGAGTGATGGGCATTGTTTCGCGTGGAGGTTCAATGCTTGCGCGTTGGATGCTTGATAATGACAAAGAAAATCCATTGCTTGAGCATTATGACAGAGTGTTAGAACTCTGTCTGAAATATAATGTCACCATTTCTTTAGGCGATGCTTTGCGTCCAGGTGCAGGCGAAGATGCTGGTGATGCAGCGCAAATAGAAGAAGCGATTACTCTTGGGCAATTAGTTCGTAGAGCACGCGAAGTTGGTGTACAAACCATGGTAGAAGGGCCTGGGCATGTGCGCATGCATGAAGTTGTGGCACAAATTCAGATAATGAAAAGGCTTACTTACAATGCCCCTCTTTATGTCTTAGGGCCTTTGACAATGGATAGTGCCGCAGGGCATGACCATATCGCAGGCGCAATTGGCGGCGCACTCGGCGTGCAAGCTGGTGTAGACTTTTTATGTTATCTCACTCCAGCAGAACACCTTGAATTGCCAAGCGTAGAAGACGTGAGCGCAGGTATCATTGCGTCAAAAATTGCCGCGCAAGCAGGTGAGCTTGCACTTGGCAGAAAGCATGCTCTTGAAAGAGAAAAAGCCATGAATACAGCACGAAAGAACCTCGACTGGGAAGGTATGACTGCTGCTGCCCTCGACCCGCAAACCGTCACACGCCGCCGCGAAGAACACAAAAAAGAAGATGTATGCGCCATGTGTGGTAAGTTCTGTGCAGTGAAGATGTTAAATGATAGGCATAA
>CAYJHE010000060.1:0-12465 GCA_964369675.1 uncultured Desulfovibrionaceae bacterium
GTCTGCTAACTCGTTTGCCAACTCATCATCAAGCAAGGTGTCGTCTGCTAAAAACTCATTATTTTCACCATTCTCATCATTATCGACATCATTAAATTGCTCGATAGCTTCATCTATTTTCTTTGTTATAGGATTTTTTTTCTTATTCATGTTTTCCTCAATTTCTATACATAAAATATTGTATAACATCAAACTACATCAATAATAAACACGAATAAACTTTTCGGCAAGTATAGTCTTGTATTTTTTAAGGCTTATTTTTCTATTTTTTTTTAAAAAAAGAATTTAAGTGTATAAAATTAGTAGGATATCCTTGCATTATAATCTTTTGACACAGAGAAATTTTTGGAAAAAGTTAAAAAATATAGCTTTTTTTATAGTAAATACAGAAAATTTCTTTTTCAGTTACTATTAAATGGTCAAGAAGCCGAATACCAAGAGGTTCGAGTATAGCAGAGAGTTGGGCTGTAAATTCTATATCGCTATGTGTAGGGCTTGCGCTTCCGCCAGGGTGATTGTGGTATAAGATAAGCCCGCTTGCTTTGAGATTTATCGCTCTTTCAGCTATTGCGCGTATATTTATTTCTATTGAACTCAAAGAGCCCTTCATAATTTGTTCAAATGAAATAAGCTTGTTAGAAGAGTTTAATGCAGCAAGCCACAATTCCTCTTCTCTTGCCCTTGCTAAATGTATATAGGCAAGTTCAGCAAAGTCTTTGAGCGAAGTAAATTCTTGTTTTTCTTCAATTTCACTCAGCTTATAGCGAGCCATATATTCTTGCAATACATTAAAGAAGAAAGCAACGCCCTTACCTGCATTTGGTATTTGTTCTATTTGCGCGCTACTTAAATGCATACAGGAACGAAAGGAATTATTCGCCAATAAATCCTTTGCTATATTTTTTGTGTCCTTTCTTGGAATTGCATAAGCAAGCAAGAGTTCAAGAAATTCATAATCTTGAAGACCTTGTGGATCTTTCTCGAATCTTTCTTTTAGTCTTTGCCTGTGACCTTGTTTATGGTCAAGCGGTTTTTTTGTTGCATTTTCTGCCATAGCCAACTACCTATACAACAATGTCAGCGCCACAAGCAGTTCTTCCATTGCTTGTGTTTCGTTTTTTCTGCCGCTTTTTAACGCCCATTCTGCTTCGCGACATAAGAGGAAAATTTGCAATATCTTTGCTTTACCAAGTTTTTTTGCCATTGCAGTTTTCTTATGCAGCAAAAAAGGCGGAATGCTTGCTTTGTCGGAACTGAGCACTTGCCACAACTGCCTTGCTTCTCTTGACATAAGCGCGATAAAGCCAAAAAGAACATCGTCTGCCTTGCCGTCAAGCAATAATTTTTCCCAAAGAGTGAACACATTATTGCTTTCTATATGGTTTAGATAGTCAAATAAAAGCAGCTCCGTAGAAGCTGGGGCAAGGATTTCCAAATACTTCTCTTGTATTTCATTGCTTGCGTCACTTTGGCAAGCAAGAAGAAGCTGGTCGAGTGTGTTTTCTATTGAAGAAGCATTTGGTGCTAGTATGTGCGCAAGCTTTTCGAAAATCTCACTTGACGTATTTAAGGCGCGTTTTTGCAAAGCTTTTTTTATATAGGCTTTTTTTGTATTATCATTCAAAGCCGCAATTTTTATAAGCCAATTCTTTTTTTCAGCAAAAGTATAGCATTTTTGCCCTGAAATTAACGCAGAAAGTTTAGGCTTGCCCTTTTCCCACGCATTTTCAAGAGCAATAAGAACAAAAGCATCGTCTCTTAAAGTTCCAAGGGTTTCTGTAAGCTTCTTCCATGTATCTGAATCGAGCTTTTCTGCATTGCGTATGAGAAAAAAGTCTGCTTGCGGAAGAAGACTTTGTATAGTCAGCTTTTGCCAAAAGTCTGATGAAAGCCCATCATTCCCCCAGTAGACATGCCTTGCCGCTTTTGCGCTTGCAGAGTGAAGTGCATAAAATTCTTGTGCAACTTCATCTACTCTTTGCAATAAAAGAGAGGAATCTTCTGAGAGGATAAAGGAAAAACGCATAAAATTAGTCGCTTATATAAGGATTAAAGTAGCCGAATTTCAGCCAAGGACATTGCTTTTTCAATCTTTTAATAAAGTTTGTCAATCCCATTGAAGGCGAATTTACACAAAGTAGGGCTTGATACATTTCAGGGTCTATATTCAGATTTCTGAGTTGTATAAAATCCACTTTATACTTTGTGATGACTTCAACAAGTGAGTCAAACTCTTCTTCTGTGTCCGTGATAGAAGGAAAGTAAAGAAGATTGAAGGAAATAAAAATATTGTTTTCCCTTGCCATCTGCATAGATTTTTTCACATCTGAAAAAGTGTAGCCAACAGGTCTGTAGTAGGCATTATATCTTTCTTCAATAGTGGAATTGAGGCTTATGCGCATGGAAGAAAGCCCAGCTTTACACAATTTATCTATGGCATCAGGCTTAGAAGCATTTGTGTTGAGATTAACCGTGCCGCGCCCCTTCTTCTCTCTAAAAGAAGCTACTGTTTCAATAAGCAAATCTGCTTGCGTAAGCGGTTCGCCCTCGCAACCTTGACCAAAGGAAAAAAGCGGTTTTTCTTTTTCAAATTGCGAGTGAAAGAACATAAGTTCAAGAATTTCTTCTTTAGTAGGCGTGAAATCCATTCTGTTTTGTGGGCTTGCACAAATCTTTGACGATTGCTCTTGAAAGGAAATACAGCCAATACAGCGCGCATTACAAGTTTTAGACGTAGGAATAGGGGCTTCGTAACGACCTATACAAAGATTACGCGCAGCAGGACAATCATACTTCATCACGCAATTTGTCATCAAATGCTGAATAAGTCTATTATTTGGAAATTCTTCCATTATTTGCTTAGCTCTGCGTCCAATCTTCTTTTTTGAAATATCGGCAAAAACTTGCCTATCGTCCATATCTACTTTTTTTGCACAAACAAAGAAATCATCACCTTGTATGCACACAGCTCCATAGGCAAAAAGTGGCAAAACTTCTGCATCTTCTTCTGCCATATAGGCAGGATGTGAAGAAAGAGTATAGCCAGGAGCGATAAATGCCGCTACTGCCAATTCTTCAAGCACTTCTATTTCGCCTGTCTCTTCATTAAAACCAACTGCTCTTCTGTTTGGCAGCAAGAAAAGTTCGCTTTCGTCAGGTAAGGGAATAAGCTCGTCAGGACGTGGAAGAGCAAATTCTTCGCCCCTGCGAACAAGCATCAGCAAGTCAGGGTGATCATAGATATTGCCCTGTCTATCAGCATAAAGTAAGTTCATTAAAGCCTACTACCTTTTTTTATTCTCTATTAGATTTGTTTTGGCAACTTCGTGAACAAAAGCTCGTTCACAAGAGAGGTGGCTCTTGTTTCACTCGCTAGGGAATTATTCCCAAGGGAATTATTTCCACAGCCTTTGTTCGCTTGGGGATAAATCCCTAGCTCACTTCTCTAGCCATATACCCTTTGAAATATTATTCTACTCTTCTATTTGCTTGAGAAACTTTTCTCTGCATTCATAAGAACAAAAATAATACTTGTCCTCACCACTTTTAACCGTAATCGCTGTATCAGGGTCAACATAGGTTCCACAAGAAGGGTCTTTGACAAGTTCGCCACTTGCTATTAAGTCTTCTCTTTCTTGCTTTTCATCAACACTTTTCCTTTTTTTATCATTCATGAAAAGGCGGTAAAGAGCATAACCTGCAATTGCGAATATAAGAATTTTCCAAAGCATACTATTTCCTTTTATTGCTGATAAATGTTTTTATCAACTAATTTATATTTTATTTCAGATAAATAGGAATGAATATCCCTATTATCATAAAGATAGTCAGGATTAATTTCTAAAAGAGGAACAAGCACAAAAGCCCTTTGAAACATGCGCGGATGTGGCAAAATGAGTCTTTTTGTGTCCATACTTTCATTCTTATAATCAAGCATATCTATATCTATTGTGCGCGAAAGATTTCTATTGCCTTCTTTTCTTTCTCTACCTAAATGCTGTTCAATATGCATGATAAGTTCAAGCAATTCAAGAGCTTGATAAGAGGTTTCAAAAGAGGCTACCGCATTTGTAAACCATGTTGCTTCTTCATCACATTGAAGAGGTTCGGTATACCAAAAAGAAGATTGCTTAGTTAACGTGATTTTTTCATCTTCGCAAAGCCTTTTAATGGCTGCGTTGATATTTTCTTCAACATTACCTATATTTCCGCCAAAGCCAAGATAGACAGTGTGTTTTTTATTCATGCATCAAGTGGTTAAAGTGTGTGTATATACATGTTTTAATACTATAGACTTTTATGAAAATCAAGGGCTTTTATATCTGCTTATTTTTAGCAAAAGATTTTTAGAGTACTTTCTATAATTGTTGATCCAGCTCTAAACAAATCTATAAAACTATAATCAAGCTTTTAAGCCAAGCAAAAAGTATTCTATTCATATTTTTTAAAATTTAAAAGAAAAAGCTATCCTTCATACAAGCTCATATGGAGGATAGCTGAAATAAGAGGGTGAAGCATCATTAGGAGTAGTTTTGGTGTGTGTGTCAATCAATTTTCTTTATCTGTATATAAAGACCCACCCTCTTTTTTTTATGGGGAATTAGTTCTATTTATTCACAAAGGCTGCAAATAAATAAGAAAAGTGATTTTTGAAAATAGTTAGAAGATAAATTAAGATAAATCTAATTGTTGAATTAATGCCTATTAGCCGTATTAAAAAAATAGATACTGAATGCAAAATGTCAATAATATAGTCTGAAAAAATACGCGTTCTACACAAAATAATGAGCTAACTTATGTAGATAAATTAAGTTATGTTATTAGATCAATTTTTCGGTAGGGGTGCTAAAGAAAGGTCACCCCTACCAGGGCATATAGCCAGATTAATCCCTTGTGAGAAAGACGCCCAAAGTTGGGAGTCTTTCTCAGCTACAGGGGTTTTTGTCAGAAGACAAACCATATGGGCTTTTGCCTTTGACAAATTTGTCGCACATTTGATTCACAAGAGAATCAAATTGAGCATAAATACATTTAGAGCATTTTAAAAACACTTAAAATATAAGCACAAAACTTCAACAAATTACATTGTAAAATCACTTTAGGAAAATTCACTTTTCAAATAGCAAGGAGAAGAATATGCATAGTAATTAAAAGCACAAAGCTAAAATCACGCATATTAAAAAACATACAAAATCTAAAAAATGTATTCAAAAACTGAAAAGAAGTAATAATTAATAATGCTTTTTTAAATCAAAAAGAAAAGCAAGGCATGAGCCTGAAGTTTTATAAAAACCAGTATAGCAAAAAAACTATCAAAAATAAGCAGGTTAGAGTAAATAAAAACAAAACACCATCAAACACCAAAAGTAAGCCACAAAAAGCATCATCAAAATTTACTTAGTACATGTTGTTTTGTGAAATTCAAAGAAAAGTTTTAAACTTTCTGAATTTCTAAGTCCTCCGCAGCATAATCAGAATAAAAGGAGTAAAACTCTATAAAACTTAAATAAAATATAATGCTTTTTCAAATTCAAGTCAAGACTTTTAAGAAATTTTAAATTCATTAAAATCAAAAGCTTAGTCGGTTTTTTAAAATAAACAATGTTTTACACTAAGAAAATTTATTAGATATTAAAATTTTTAATCCTCTGTGAAACGCGATTTTTCTTAGAACAAAATAAAAAATAAAAAATTATTTTATAAATAATATCAACTCATTATAAAAATGCCAATTAAATTCAGTAAGAAAGGACTTGCCCTTTTATCAAAGAAGCCTTATTTAAAAATGAAATTGAATGCATTTTGCATATAGTGCACGTTCTAAACGGATTAACAAAGTGTTAATATAGCGCTAAAATAACCTTTTTTTGGAGGATTCTATGTTTTCTTCTGTAGCTTATGCTGCTGGTGCACCTGCAGGTGGTGGCGGTGGTTCTGATATGTTAATACAGTTCGCACCTTTAATCCTGATGTTTGTTGTTTTCTATTTTCTTCTTATTCGCCCACAACAAAAAAAAGCAAAACAGCATAAAGCCATGCTTGCTGCTTTGCAAAAGGGTGATCACGTTGTAACAAATTCAGGTTTGCTTGGACGTATTGTTGAAATTGAAAATGATATAATGACATTAGACCTTGGAAAAACTGAAGTTAAGATAATTCGCGGTTATATTACAGCTGTTGTTGACCCAAAAAATCTTGTTGCTCCATCACCTGATCAAAAGTGAAGCCAAAATAATTAATGCACATGTTTGTGTAAATTTAGATGTGAAGCAATTTTTTTGCTTCACATTTTTCTATACTTTTGTCTTTCTACATTTTTTTCTCATTAATGTGAATAACTTTTACATTCAAGTTAGTAGCGATTGTCTTTGTTTGAGGACATTGCTCTAAAGGGATTATTATGAAATTTGCTTCTTGGCGAACTTTTCTTTCTGTCATTGTTTTGATTGTTAGTTTGGTCTATGCCCTACCCAATGTTCCTATGTTTGCAAACTCTTCTTTTATGCAGCATTTACCACAATCAAAAATAAATTTAGGTTTGGATTTAAAGGGTGGTGTGAGTCTTACACTTGGCGTACAAGTAGAGCAAGCTTTTGACAACTTACTCAGCCTTGCGGGGCAAGAAGTAAGAGACGTAGCCTCACAAAACGACATCTTAGTTTTACAGTCAAGGCTTGTTGATTCCCAATTAGAGCTTGTTTTGCCTAAAAATCAAAATACAGAAAGCTTTAATACTCTTTTTGCTGAAAAATTTCCAGATTTACTTCTCTCTTCTCCAGACACAGGTGAGAGCGGAGAATTTATCTATAAAGCCACCTTCACAGATGCTTATAAAGCACAATTAGAAGGTGAAATTCTTGATCAGGCTGTAAAGACAATAAGAAATCGTATAGATCAATTCGGTGTTGCCGAACCTGACATACGCAAACAAGCTGGCAATAGAGTTCAAGTTCAACTTCCTGGTTTAGAAGACCCACAAAGAGCTATTCAACTTCTTGGGCAAACAGCTTCACTCACCTTTCATCTTGTGAGAGACGATGTAAACCCGTCTTCCTTTATGCTTCCTGCGGGCACTGCTTTATTTCCAGTACGAAATGACGATGGCAGTTTGAGCGATAAGAAAATGGTTCTTGACTCAGCTCCTCTTATGACTGGTGTAGACATCACAGATGCGCGTCCAAACTATGGTCAGCAAGGTGAAATTGGCGTTGGTTTAGAACTTAATAGCCGCGGCGCAGATGACTTTGAACAAGTGACTGCAAAGCATGTGAATCAACGCATTGCTATAGTACTTGACGGAACTGTGTATTCAGCTCCTATGGTGAATGAAAGAATAGCTGGCGGCAGAGCGCAAATCAGTGGTTCTTCAAGTGTGCAAGAAGCGCAGGATTTATCAATTATACTTCGTTCAGGTGCTTTACCTGCTCCTGTTGAAGTTTTAGAAGAGCGCACAGTTGGCCCTTCACTTGGTCAAGAGTCTATCAATTCAGGCTTATTGGCTGCCCTTGTTGGCGGCTTAGCAGTTATTGTTATCATGCCTATTTACTATGGATTATCAGGCATGATTGCAAACATAATGCTTTGCTTTACCATGCTTTTAGTGACAGCTGGTCTTGGACTTTTTGGCGCAACACTTACCTTACCCGGTATAGCTGGTATTGTTCTTACTATAGGTATGGCAGTTGATGCAAATGTGCTTATTTATGAAAGAATACGCGAAGAATTGCAAAAAGGGCTTTCTGCTCTTGAGGCCGTACAGTCAGGTTTTGCACGCGCTACTATTTCTATTATGGATTCAAATATCACCACAATGCTTGCTGCTGTAGTTCTTTATCAATTTGGTTCAGGACCTGTGCGTGGATTTGCTGTTACCCTTGCTATAGGAATCTTGGCATCTATGTTTACAGCTGTCTTTGTTTCACGAGATATTTTTGTGTCACTTGCAAGAAAAAATAATAAAATCAGTATATAGGAGCAAGAAATGGCTATCTCTTTACTAAAAAAAGTCCCCACAATAGACTTTGTACGTTTTCGTTTTGCTGCCTATATTGTTTCTACCCTCCTCATCATAATGAGTGTGGCTACTATATATTTTAATAATGGTTTAAAATACGGTGTTGATTTTGCTGGCGGCGTTATGGTGCAGGTGGAATTTAATAAGCCTGTTTTAGACGAAGATGTGAAAAAAGCTTTATCGCCTTTAAATATTCCAGGTCTTTCTGTGCAAGCTTTTGGCGACAATGATAATGAATATCTCATACGCTTCACTTCATCTGAAAATTCTGAAGATATGCGCGAGCCTATTCTCGATGCCCTTTCAAAGGTCTTGCCAGACTCAAATCCAATAATTCAGCGTCTTGAAATGGTTGGCCCAAAGGTAGGCGAGGATTTAAAAAATTCTGCGCTTGAAGCGATGTTTTATGTTGTTCTTCTTATTGCTGTCTATATTTCAGGTAGGTTTGAACACCGCTGGCTTATAGCTGCGGCTATGGCTGTAGGACTTGGCGCACTTGTCTACATCACTGAAATGTTTGGACTTGGTCGAGTATGGCAAGTAACACTTGCTATGATAGCAACACTCATTGTTTGCTATGGGCTAAAGCTCAATTTCGCGCTCACTTCAATTATTGCGCTCATACATGACGTTGCTATTACCTTAGGCATTCTCACTCTTCTTGGCAAAGAAATCGACTTGAATGTCATAGCAGCCTTGCTTACTCTTGTAGGTTATTCGCTCAATGACACTATCGTCACCTTTGACAGAATACGCGAAAACTTGCAAGTTCAAGACGTAGAAAATCCAAATCCTATGTCACAAATCATCAACTTAAGTATTAACCAAACTTTAAGCAGAACACTTCTCACAAGCGGAACTACACTTGCCGCTACTTTGAGTTTGTTCATACTTGGCGGTGGTGTTATACACGACTTTGCACTTACTATGCTGCTTGGTATCGTTATAGGAACTTTCTCTTCTATCTTTGTAGCAAGCCCGCTTTTACTCGCTCTTGGCAGTGAACACCTCTATGTTTCACGCTTGCAAAAAACACAAATTGAATATGAAAGACCTGGCGAAAATGGCGTAGTGTAAAAAAGCTTAATCACAATTAATATATACAATAAAAGAACAGGGCGCACCCTGTTCTTTTTTTTGCCCAAAAAAAAACTTGCAGTTTTAACGCTTTTGTAGTAAAAAAAATAAGTTTTTGCTATGAACGATTTTAACGCATGAGGGGAGAAAATGCCAAAGCGTAGTGATCTGAAAAAAATAATGGTAATCGGTTCTGGCCCAATAGTTATCGGCCAAGCTTGTGAGTTTGACTACTCAGGCACACAAGGTATTAAAGCACTTAAAGAAGAGGGTTATGAAGTTGTCTTAGTCAACTCAAATCCTGCTACTATCATGACCGACCCGCAACTTGCGGACAGAACATATATTGAACCTATAGAACCTGAAACTGTAGCTGCTATTCTACGCAAAGAACGCCCTTGCGCTCTTTTGCCAACATTAGGCGGCCAAACAGGTTTGAATACGGCTCTATCTCTTGCAAAGTCTGGCATATTAGAAGAGCTTGGAGTGGAGCTTATTGGCGCAAAAGCAGATGTTATTGAAAAAGCCGAATCTCGTGAACTATTTAGACAAGCAATGGAAAAAATTGGTTTAAAAGTTCCTGCTTCACACATAGCGCGCAATATGGAAGATGTGCGCGATATTATCAAAGAAACAGCTTTTCCACTTATTGTGCGCCCTGCTTTTACTTTAGGCGGTGCAGGTGGCGGTATTGCTTATAACCAAGAAGACTTAGAGCAAATTGTTGCTGATGGTTTAGCCGCTTCTATGACAAACGAAGTATTAGTGGAACAATCCGTTTTAGGCTGGAAAGAATACGAAATGGAAGTCATGCGTGACACAGCAGATAATTGTGTTATTGTATGTTCCATTGAAAACGTAGACGCAATGGGCGTGCACACAGGCGACTCTGTCACTGTTGCCCCTGCGCAAACACTTACAGACCGCGAATACCAAAAAATGCGTGATGCTTCGCTTGCAATCATGCGTGAAATTGGTGTTGAAACTGGCGGTTCAAACGTGCAATTTGGTATCAATCCTGAAAATGGCGACATGATTATCATTGAGATGAATCCGCGTGTTTCGCGTTCATCTGCTCTTGCATCTAAGGCAACAGGATTTCCTATTGCAAAAATCGCCGCAAAGCTCGCTATCGGCTATACCTTAGACGAACTTCGTAACGACATCACAAGAGAAACTTCTGCTTCTTTTGAACCTACCATCGACTATTGCGTAGTCAAACTTCCGCGCTTCACCTTTGAAAAGTTCCCAGGTGCTGTAGATGAACTCACTACTGCGATGAAAAGCGTAGGCGAAGCAATGAGCATTGGGCGTACTTTTAAAGAAGCTTTACAAAAGGGTCTGCGCTCACTTGAAATTGGCGCATTTGGACTTGGAAACGACTTTAGAGCAAAAGTTCCAGCCAAAGAAGACCTTATTCCTTTACTCAAAAAACCTTTCTCACGCCGCTTATTTGCAGTACGTCAAGCCATGCTTGCAGGTATGAGCTTAGAAGAAATTTATGAATACAGTGCTATAGACCCTTGGTTCTTACGCCAAATGCGTGAACTTGTTGATGCAGAAAATGAAATCTGCGACTTTGCACTTGCAAATAGCATGACTGTGGATAATCCAGAAATGGTTGCCACTTTGAAAAAAGCAAAAATGCTTGGTTTTTCTGACAGACAATTAGCAGATATGTGGAAACGCCCTGAACAAGATATACGCGATTTACGCAAAAAAATAGGGCTTGTGCCTTCCTACTATCTTGTAGATACATGTGCGGCTGAATTTGAAGCCTACACACCATATTACTATTCAACGTATGAAAATTCTCCTGTAGAAGCATACACACCTGACGAAACAGAAAAAGTTATCATCTTAGGCGGCGGGCCAAACAGAATTGGTCAAGGTATTGAATTTGACTATTGCTGTTGTCATGCTTCCTTTGCTTTGCAGGATATGAATGTCACTTCTATCATGGTGAACTCAAACCCTGAAACTGTTTCAACCGACTACGACACTTCTGACAAGCTCTATTTTGAACCGCTCACCTTTGAAGATGTTATGCACATCATCGAAAGAGAGCAACCAAAGGGCGTTATTGTGCAATTTGGCGGACAAACACCTCTTAACTTAGCTGTTCCACTTCAAAGAGCAGGCGTGCCTATTTTAGGAACAAGCCCTGATGCTATTGACAGAGCAGAAGATAGAGAGCGTTTCCAAGCTTTATTGATGAAATTAGGTTTAAAACAACCTGAAAACGGTACTGCGCTTTCTTGTGATGAAGCTAT
Organism: uncultured Desulfovibrionaceae bacterium; assembly: GCA_964369675.1. Lineage (GTDB taxonomy): Bacteria > Desulfobacterota > Desulfovibrionia > Desulfovibrionales > Desulfovibrionaceae > CAYJAZ01. The sequence continues at coordinate 11,365 of CAYJHE010000060.1, forward strand.
AAAAGTTGCACAAGAAATCAACTATCCTGTAGTTGTTCGTCCTTCTTATGTTTTAGGTGGACGCGCAATGCAAGTGTGTTATGCTGATTCAGAATTAGAAGAATATTTTGCTACTCACGTTGGCAAAACAAAATTAGAACACCCTATACTTATTGATAAATTCTTAGAAAATGCCATTGAAGTTGACGTTGACGCTCTTTCTGACGGAACAGACGTCTATGTTGCTGGTGTTATGGAACATATTGAAGAAGCTGGCATTCACTCAGGCGACTCTGCTTGTGCGCTTCCTCCTTATTCTTTGTCACAAAATGTTATTGATGAAATCGAAAAGCAGACTATTGCTTTAGCAAAAGAATTGCGTGTTGTTGGTCTTATGAACATTCAATTTGCAATCAAGGAAGATGTTGTTTATATCTTAGAAGTAAATCCAAGAGCATCAAGAACAGCTCCTTTTGTTTCAAAAGCAACAGGCGTTCCGCTTCCGCGTTTAGCAACACAAGTTATGCTTGGCAAGACCTTGAAAGAACTCGACCCATGGTCAATGAGACGTGGCGGTTATGTTGCTGTAAAAGAATCGGTATTCCCATTCAAGAAGTTCCCTGGTGTTGACATCATTCTCGGCCCTGAAATGCGCTCAACAGGCGAAGTTATGGGTATAGCTCCTACCTTTGAAGAAGCCTTTATGAAGGGGCAGATTGCAGGCGGACAAGTTTTACCAAAGTCTGGTAAAGTCTTTATTTCTGTAAACGACAGAGATAAGAGCGACCTTACTGAATTAGCACAGCTCCTCATTGCAGCAGGATTTGAAATTGTTGCAACAAAGGGCACAGCTGACTTTCTTTCTTCCTACGGTATCAAATCTACACCAGTGCTTAAAGTGTACGAAGGCAGACCAAATATCGTGGATATGATTAAGAATAACGAGATTTCTCTTGTTGTGAACACAGCCGAAGGCAAACGCACAGTTACAGACTCAAAGTCTATACGTCAAGCAACCTTGCACTACAGCGTGCCTTATACAACAACTCTTTCTGGCGCAAAAGCCATTGCAAGAGCTATTGTAGCAAAGGAAAACACAGAGATTAGAGTTAAATCAATACA
>CAYJHE010000061.1:0-12368 GCA_964369675.1 uncultured Desulfovibrionaceae bacterium
ACAGCGTGCCAAAATCTATCTAGTAAAGGTCAAAAGGCAAGTGCCAATTCTCTCTAAGCAATACGCGAAACTTTTAAGAAAAAGCAGGTTAAGCGTAAAATGTGAACGCAGTGAACAAATTCTTTAGCGAACGAAGTGAAAACCGCGTTTTTCACGAGTGAGGATTTTGTGCACAGCGTGCCAAAATCTATCTAGTAAAGGTCAAAAGGCAAGTGCCAATTCTCTCTTGGCGATAGGCGAAACTTTGAATAAAGATTTAGATAAATAAAAAACATGTGAACGTAGTGAACATGTCTCTTGATCTTCGCTTGCAGGACAATTTTTTTTGAAAAGCTCACTCATTTTTAAAGCGAAACAGTATTTAAGCGAAGCTTAAAACTTTTTCGCAAATAAAAAAATAAATATTCTTCTTTGACCGCACTTTTTGCTTAACTACGCATACTAAGGTTTCCAAAGGGGATTATCCCCTTTGGTCGCCGAAGGCAAAGTTTGTATCAACGCAGCAGTTTGCTCAATCTCAAGATTTTAACCCTTTGTCACCAATATCACGGCGATAATAAGCCTCACTCATCTCGATTTTCTCAACAGCCTTATAGGCTTCATCTTTCGCTTCTTTGAGTGTGTCCGCAAGTGCTGTAACACAAAGCACACGTCCGCCATTTGAAAGGATTTTTTCTTCCTCTTTCTTTGTGCCTGCGTGGAAGACAACTGTATGTTCGTTATTTGCTGTATCAATATTTTTGATTTCCATACCTTTAGGGTAGGATTGCGGATAGCCTTTTGCCGCTATAACTACACCAAGAGCGGATTTTGGAGAAATTGTTAACTTTGATTCTGACAAAGTGCCTTTCACACAAGACATCAAAATTTCTACTAAGTCACATTCTAAACGCATCATGAGTGCTTGGCATTCTGGGTCGCCAAAACGCACATTATATTCAATAACTTTAGGGCCTTCTGTTGTCATCATAAGGCCTGCGTAAAGAATACCTTTGAAGGGAGTGCCTCTTTTTTGCATTTCTTTGAGTATAGGGCGCACGACTATATCTGTAACTTCTTGAAGTTTGTCGTCAGGTAAGACGGGTGCAGGAGAATACGCTCCCATACCACCAGTATTTAGGCCAGTATCGCCCTCATTGATGGTTTTATGGTCTTGAGCTGAGGGAAGAGGGAGGGCAAATTCGCCATCGCAAAAGCAAAGAAGTGAAGCTTCTTCACCTATTAATAGGTCTTCTATGACGACTGATGAACCTACATCGCCAATCTTACCATCATAAATTTGTTCAAGAGCTGTCACAACATCATTTTGTGTATGTGACACAAACACGCCTTTACCTGCGGCTAAGCCGTCTGCTTTAACAACAAGTGGCGCGCCTTTTTTGAAAACATATTCCAAGGCAGCACCTAGATCATGAAAAACTTCGGCAGAAGCTGTGGGGACATTTGCTGCTTTCATCACTTCTTTTGCAAAGGATTTACTTGCTTCAAGCTTTGCACACGCTTTTGAAGGCCCAAAACATGCTATATTTTCCTTTGTCATTTCATCAACAATACCAAGTGAAAGTGGCACTTCAGGACCAACAATGACTAAATCTACAAAATGACTTTTTGCAAATGAAATCAACTTTTCAATTTCTGTTTCTTTGATGTCTATATTTTGCGCTATAGTTGCTGTCCCGCCATTTCCCGGCGCGACAAATATGTCGTCAGCAAAAGATGATTGCGCTATTTTCCATGCAAGGGCGTGCTCTCTGCCGCCTGAACCCACTATTAAAATATTCATATATTACCTCATTAAGATTTACACAATTTGTGCTAAAATCCCATTTATCTGATTTGCTATTAATATACTACTTTTTACTTTCTTGCAAGAAAGTATATAAAAGTAGCTAAAAGGACTAAATATTCTCTAATATATTATAATATAATAATTTTTCTATATTCATTTTTTTTACACATAGACATGAGTTGACAAAAAGCGGTTAAATGTAATAGAAATATACAAATTAACACAATATACATTTTGTGAAGTGTAATAATACGGAGGTTTCAATGGTATTTAATAAGACTTTTATAAAAGCAGGACTTTCTACTGCTTTAATCTTAGTGGCAACATCTTCTGTTTTTGCTGCCGAAACATTAAAAATTGGTGTTGGTGGTGCGCATTCAGGTGAACTTGCTTCTTATGGCTTGCCAACTTTAAATGCAGTTCGCTTGGTTGTTGACGACTTCAACGCTAAGGGCGGTCTTTTAGGCAAGCAGATTGAAGTTGTTTCTGCTGACGACCAGTGTAAGCCAGAACTTGCCCCAAATGCTGCAACAAGCATGCTTTCACAAGATGTTGTAGCTGTTGTTGGCATGATATGCTCAGGCGCAACAAAAGCAGCTTTGCCTATTTTTAATGATGCAAATATTGTTGTCATAAGCCCATCTGCAACAACACCTGAACTCACACTTTCAGGCAATAACAAATCTTTCTTCCGTACTATTGGTCACGACTTCACACAAGCTGAAATTTCTGCAAACTTCATAGGCAAAGAAGTTAAGCCAAAATCCATTGCTTTTCTTCACGACAACAGTGAATACGGCAAGGGTTTTGCTGAAAGCGTAAGAAGTAATATTGAAAAAAGTTACCCTTCAATTAAAGTTGAACTTTTTGAAGGCGTAACAGCGGGCGCATCTGACTATTCAGCTGTAGCGCGTAAAATCCGTAGAGAAAGAGCTGAATTTCTTGTATGGGGTGGCTATCTTCCTGAAGCTTCAAAAATCGTAAACAATTTACGCGAACTTGAAATCGACATTCCTATGCTTGGCCCTGATGGCTTGAAAGACGATAACTTTATCAATACAGCTGGCGAAGCTTCTGAAGGCGTGTATGCATCAGGCCCTGCTGATACTTCTGAAAATCCAATGAGTAAGGAAGCGGCAAAGAAACACCAAGCAAAATTTGGTTCAGCTCCAGGCGCCTTCTTTGATAATGCCTATTCAGCAGCTCTTGCCCTCTTGTCAGCAATCAAGACAGCTAATTCTACTGATTCAAATAAAATCATGCAAGCTTTGCAAACAAAAATGGTCAACACACCTGTGGGTAATGTTGTATTTAACAAGCAAGGCGATGCAAGAGGCATTGGCATGAGCATCTACCAAGTAAAGAACGGTGCTTATACACCTGTATTTACAGAGTAATTTTATAAAAAAAATTCTATAAAATAAGGCTTTGCATTCTGCAAAGTCTTATTTTATTATCATTTAGTGCATTTGAGAAATTCATTAATAAAATGCGTTAAAAAAATTTCCTCATCAGGAAAAAGACTGGCAAAAAACTAGCAAAAAGCAGGCAAAAAGCAAAGTTTTTTTCTTGATTAATTCAAATACAAGAGGACATACTATGGATTGGGATTGGCAGTATTTTTTAGAAATATTTTTTTCAGGCTTAACAAGAGGAAGCATTTATGCTCTTATCGCTCTTGGCTATACTATGGTTTACGGTATTATTGAGCTTATCAACTTTGCACACGGCGAAATCTATATGATTGGCGCATTTGTTGCTTTGGCTGTTGCAAATATTCTCACAGTCATGGGTGTAAACCCAACAATAGTTCTACTTTTTGCCGCTCTAATAGCCATGCTTTATTGTTCTGCCTATGGTTTTACAGTCGAAAAAATTGCCTATAAACCTTTGCGTAATGCGTCACGTCTTGCTACACTTATTTCTGCAATTGGTATGTCTACTTTTTTAATGAACTATGTCGGCCTTGCTCAAACAACTGACTTTGTTCGCTTTCCAAGACTTATTCCTAAGTTTGAATTTCTTTCTTATTTCAATGGAATTTTACGCTCAAGTGATTTTGTTATCATCACAACTTCTGCTTTCATCATGTTTTGCCTTACTCTTTTTATCAGCAAAACAAAGATGGGCAAGGCAATGCGTGCAACTGCACAAAACAGAAAGATGGCAACCTTGCTTGGAATAGATGCCGATAAGATTATCAGTCTAACCTTCATCGCTGGCTCTGCCTTAGCTGCAATTGGCGGCACTCTTATTGCCGCACACTCAGGACAAGTGAGCTTTGCTATTGGCTTTATGGCTGGATTAAAAGCCTTTACTGCTGCTGTTTTAGGCGGCATAGGTTCTATTCCTGGTGCTATGCTTGGTGGTCTTGTTCTAGGACTTGCAGAAAGCTATACAACTGGCTATTTTTCTGGCGACTATGAAGATATACTTGCCTTTTCCTTGCTCATATGCATCTTGATTTTCAGACCTTCTGGCCTTCTTGGAAAGGCAAAAGTACAAAAGGTTTAGGAGCAAAAAAGCATGAAAATACAAATATTAAAAAATACCCTCCTTCATCTTGTTTGGTTCTTTTTGCTTACTTTTCCTTTAGTAGGCATGCGTTTTGACAACAAGAAAAATGTCACCTTTCTTTGGGATAGAATAGGCTTACTTCTTGTCTGTGTCTTTGTTGCAAGTCTCTTATGGCAATTTGCTTTTTCAAGACAAAAAAAGCAAGATTCTGCCCTTTCAAAGAAGTTTACTAAAATAAGAGTAGATTTTAACGCTTTTTTTGAAAGAAAATCTTCACAATACGCTTCATTAAGCATACTCTTTGTCATCTTTGCTGTCTTACCCTTAGTAAGCTCGCTCTATCAAGTGACTATTTTTTCTCTTGCCCTTATCTATGTTATGCTAGCCTTGGGCTTGAATATAGTTGTTGGTGTTGCTGGTCAGCTTGTGCTTGGTTATGCCGCTTTTTATGCTGTAGGTGCATACACTTATGCCCTACTCAATATGTATTTTGGACTCTCTTTTTGGGTGTGCTTACCGCTTGGCGGTCTTTTTGCTGCTTTAGCAGGACTAGCACTTGGCTTTCCTGTGCTTAGGCTTCGCGGTGACTATTTAGCCATTGTCACACTTGGTTTTGGTGAAATCACAAGACTTTTATTCAACAATCTTTCAGATTTCACCATGGGTTCGCGCGGTGTTTCAAATATCCCCAGGCCTGATTTTTTTGGCATGCAGTTTAGCCTTGAACAATCTACTACCTATATTTACTACATTGCCTTTGCCGCAACTATCTTGACTATCATCATTATCAGCAGGTTAAAAAATTCTCGTATAGGACTTGCCCTGCAAGCGATGAAAGAAGACGAAATCGCGTGCGAAGCTATGGGTATTAATTTACGAAAAACAAAACTTATGGCATTTGCGCTTGGCTCTTGTTGGGCTGGTTTTGCAGGCGTCATACTTGCTGCGCGTAACACCTACATAAACCCTGCTTCCTTCACCTTTATGGATTCAGCAATGATTCTTGCAATGGTCGTACTTGGCGGTATGGGTTCAATTTGGGGTGTTGTGCTTGCCGCACTCTTGCTTTCCTTACTTCCTGAGTATTTACGCGCCTTTTCAGAATACCGCATGCTTGTCTTTGGTGTGCTTATGGTGCTTATGATGCTCTTTAGACCGCAAGGAATGATTCCAAGTTCAAAGCGTAAATACTCTCTTTCTCCATCTGCACAAAAAGCAGATAGCAACGATTAAGGATTATATATGAATACTCCTCTACTTTCAGTCAATTCCCTTTCAAAAAACTTTGGTGGTCTGCGTGCTGTCAATGACATGCAAATGGATATATACCAAGATGAAATTGTTGCGCTTATCGGTCCAAACGGTGCAGGAAAGACCACTTTTTTTAACTGCGTGACAGGTATCTATGTTCCAACAGAAGGTTCTGTGACCATTCAAAAAAATAACAAGCCCCTTTCCTTAGTTGGTATGAAACCCTTTGAAATTACAGCGCATGGTATGGCGCGAACCTTTCAAAATATCAGGCTTTTTCCAACAATGACTGTGCTTGAAAATGTTATGATAGGCATGCACTGCAGAACAAAGTCAGGCATTATCGGCGCTTTACTTCGTACGCCTTTCAATAATAAAGAAGAGCAAGCAAGCATAGACAAAGCCTATGCCCTTCTCAAAGAATTAAACCTACACCAATTCTGGCAAGAAGAAGCAAGAAATCTGCCTTATGGTGAACAGCGTAAGCTTGAAATCGCAAGAGCACTTGCAACTAACCCATCTATACTCTTACTTGACGAGCCAGCAGCCGGCATGAACCCACAAGAAACTATTGAACTCAAAGAACTTATTCTCAAAATTCGTTCCTCTTTCAATCTTGCTATCTTGCTTATTGAGCACGATATGGGCATGGTTATGTCGCTTTCTGAAAGAATATATGTTATGGAATACGGCTCCTTGATTGCAACAGGCACGCCTGAAGAAATCAAGACTAATCCTGCTGTTATCAAAGCCTATCTTGGCGAAGAAGAATAAGGAAATAGCTATGCTCGAACTTAAAAATATCAATACATTCTACGGCAATATTCACGCTCTGCACGATGTTTCCTTGCATATTCCTGAAGGTTCAATTGTTTCTTTAATTGGGGCAAACGGCGCAGGAAAATCCACCACATTAATGACTATTTCAGGCGCGATTAAGCCAAAATCAGGCGAAATTCTTTATCGCGGTGAAGCAATACACAAGAAAAAGCCAAACAGTATAGTTTCGCTTGGTATTTCTCAAGTTCCAGAAGGAAGATTAATATTCCCTGAACTCACCGTGCTTGAAAACCTCGAACTAGGCGCATTTTTACGCAACGACAAAGCAGAAATCAAAAAAGATATGGAATATATCTTCACCCTCTTCCCTATTCTTGCGCAAAGAACAAAACAGCAAGGCGGAACTCTTTCAGGCGGTGAGCAGCAAATGCTCGCTATTTCGCGTGCAATCATGGCAAGACCTAAACTTCTCTTGCTTGACGAGCCTTCCTTAGGTTTAGCCCCTATTATTATTCAGCAAATTTTCTCAATCATCACAAAGATTAACAATGACGGGACTACTGTCTTCTTGGTTGAGCAAAACGCAAACCAAGCACTCAAAATTGCTGATATTGGCTATGTTATGGAAAATGGGCATATAGTCATGAAGGACGATGCGCAAAAACTTCTTTCAAACGATTCTGTAAGAAAAGCCTATTTAGGTGGATAATGTGTATTTTTAAACAAAAAAAGCCCCGTCTTGAAAACTTCAAGCGGGGCTTTTTTGTTGTTTCTAGTCGTATAACTGCCAAGCATCACCCATCTTACCAACAAGCTGAATGCCAGGTTCTAATGCTTTGTCGCCTGGTTTCCAGTTGCAAGGTGTGGCTTGAGTGCCTTTGCTTTCGTATATATTTTGTAAGGCTTTGATTCTGCGTAAGATTTCATCATAGCTACGACCAAGAGGTGCGGCTAAAACTTCGGCTGCTTGAATCATGCCGTCTGGATCTATAATATATGAGCCGCGAAGTGTGAGCTTTGCGTCTTCGTCATAGCTACCATAGAGTTTTGCGACTTCTGAATTTGTATCAGAAAGCATAGCAAATGGGATAGCTGGTTTTTTTGATAGTCCCACAATTTCTTTTTCTGCCCACATTTTATGAACAAAAACACTATCAGGGCTTATTGTAAGAACATGTGCGTCAAGAGATTTAAACTCTTCGTGTTTTGCTACAACTGTAGCAACTTCAGTTGCTCAAACAAAGGTGAAATCTCCTGGATAGAAGCATAGGTATACCCATTTGCCGCGTAAAGAGGATAATGAAACTTCGCTAAAATCGCCGTCTTGGAAAGAAGGCAATTTAAACTCAGGTGCGATAAAATTAACTTTAACCATATGAAACTCCTTTAATTTTGTACGAAAAAAGAGAATTTTTCTTCTTTCTAGTAAAGAATAACAAAGAAATATTCATTTGGAAAGAACTAATTAAAGTCGCAAAAAAATTATCACTTGACTTATATTATGTATTAAAACAGTAGTTCTGCTAGTAACAATGCTTCTTTCTTACTTTTTTTAAGGCCTATATGGCAATAATGGCAATAGGAAATGACCTTCTCTGTTGTAATCTTCTTGCCATGCGCTATCATTGCCTCTTCTTTTTCTTCTTCGCTATGCTCTTCAAACTTTCCCTTTGCATTCGCAACATAGCGAATAGGAACCATATCTGCATTTCTTTTAGGCTGTGCCTGAAGAGTTGAAATACCGCAAAATTGTGTTTTTTCCTTACTTTCTTCAAGCTCAACTATTTCGACATTCATTTTTTTCAATATATTACGAACTGCTTCTTGTTCCTTTATATTATCATAAGAACGCCAGCAATCTTGTATTGTGATTTTTTCTTTATTAAAATCCTTATATACAAAGAACTTATCACTGTCTATCAGTTCCCAAAGTGAAAGGCGTTCTACTTCTTGCTCATTCTCTTCAAAAATAGACGAGCAATTATGGCAAATAGAGACCATAACATCATTTGGTGCAAATTCAATATACTGCGCTAAGCTTTTCCACCCGTCCTTATAGTTCTCTTTTATAAGGTCTATCTGCTTTTGCACATTATAGTTTTTAACGCAGCAACGCATGATGTCCATATTATATCTTTCTTTTATATAGTTTTGAATTTTCACACTTAATTCAGGGTGCTCCCTTGTAAAAACACAGGCCGCAACATACATCATTTTCTTTTCCATATCCCCCCCAAAAAACTTGTATTTAATATGTAGTCTATACTATAATAATATACATAATTACGCAAGCTTAGCAATACGCATTTCAAGCTTGCTTAAATTTACTTTTTAGATATGATGAAAGCATACAAATCAACATTTCATTAAAGGAAATCATATGACAAAAGTTGCTATCTTTATTGGTTCTGCTTCTGATGAAAACATCGTCAGTCCATGTGCAGAAGTATTGAAATCTTTAGATATTCCCTTCTTTTTCACTGTGAGCTCAGCGCACAGAACACCTGAAAGAACACAAAATCTTATAAAAAAGTTAGAAAGTGAAGGCTGTCAAGTTTATATTTGTGCAGCAGGCATGGCAGCACATTTAGCTGGCGTTGTTGCAGCGCACACCTTAAAGCCTGTTATAGGCATTCCTGTAAACGCATCTTCATTAAACGGCATGGATGCCCTTCTTGCTACCTTGCAAATGCCTCCGGGCTTTCCTGTTGCCACTGTCGCACTCGACAAGGCTGGCGCAAAGAATGCCGCTTACTTAGCTGCTCAGATTCTTGCCTTGCAAGACCCTACATTGACACAAAAACTCAAAGACGTGCGCGCAAACTTCATTACAGACGTTGAAGCAGCTGGCGCTAAGATTGAGCAAAAATATTAAGAATGAATAATTTTTGCATTTTTACTTTTTGTCTTCGACGACCAAAGGACTACCGCCCTTTGGAAACCCGCATATTGAGCGGTTGAGCGAAAAGCATGGCTAATGAAGGATTTTTTTAAATTTGCGAAAAAGTTTTAAGCTTCGCTTAAATACTGTTTCGCTTTAAAAATGGATATTGTTCTTATAAGACGCTTATACTAAGAACGAAGCTTTGGCTACATGTTCACTGCGTTCACATGTTTTTCTAAAGATATTCATTTCTAAAAAGTCTCATAATCAATATTTCCCGCTTAGGTGGAGCTTTGCTTAACTATTCATAAAAGCGCGGAATTAATAAGTTTGTAAGGAAAATGGGTGGGCTTTTCTTCCTCCAAGAAAACAAGCACTTTATTCTAATTTATTATAAAACACATGTGAACGAAGTGAACATGCCTCTCAAGCTTTGTCCATAAGCTTGCTTAGTGATAAGGAAAAAAGCATTTTTAAAGCGGAACAGTATTTAAGCGAAGCTTAAAACTTTTCCGCAAATAAAAAAATTAGTTCTTTGCATTTCGTTTTAATCGCGCAATGCAAAGGTTTCCAAAGGGGATTATCCCCTTTGGTCGCCGAAGGCAAAAAAGAAAAATCATAAATTGGAATGACGTGAGAATACAAATCCCACCTTCCCCTTAATACTTGCAAAAAAAAGTGAAAAGAAGTACAATATGCCATGCTACAAATACAAGATTATTTTAAGCGTGCGATTATCTTAGCTCCTAGTGATGCGCATGCAAATATTCAGAAAAATATTTTGAGGGGCATAGGTCTTAAGAGTATCACGACCTACACTTCTGGCGTGCGCTTTTTACAGGACATCAGCAGTGTTGCAAAGGAAAATCTTGACAGAAAAGAGATTATTTTTTGCTTTGCAAAACTTCAGGATATTTCAGCCTTTGATCTTATGCGTGTGATTAAGCTAAATCCCTATCTTTTGCATCAACCATTTATTGGCTTGGCTAGTGATAGTGATGAATTTGTTGCCTTTAGGGAAGTAGGCTATACGCAAGTGCTTATCATGCCATATAAGCCAAGTGATTTAGACGTACTTCTTGCTCATTGCGTGAAGTTTGAACGTGAGAAAAGACAAGTTTTGACTCGTTATTTAGAGCAAAATAAGGACAAACCTCTTCAAACTTTCAAATTTGACGCAGAACTTGAATATCTTATGGGTGAAAAAGTTTTACAAGTACAAGAAGTTACACCAAGCTCTTTATACGAAGAAGGCAAGATTTTAGCGCGCAATGGTGATTATAAGAGGGCTATTCCTGTGCTTGTAAAGGCAAGTGTTGATAAAAGGTACGAAGCCGAAGCCCTTGTTGCTTTAGCAACAATTTATAAAATCACGGAAAACCCTGAACTTGAAGCAACACACCTTACAAAAGCGATTAAAGTGTATGCACAAAGAGGGCAAAAGGGCAAGGTGCGTGAAATTGCTATTGAATATTATAAGAGATTTCCAAAGAAAAAGAATCCACTTGAAAGCGAAATAGATTCTTATTTCCAAAGTGTTGAAATTGAAATACTTATTGACATACTCTTTTATATTGATGACATTTATCCTCTTGAAGACTTGTATGAAAACTTTATTGCGGCAACAATGGCATCTCCTTTTCCTCTGTCAGTGGCCAAAGAGCTTATTATTTGCTTAGAACTTAAGAAACCTGTTTTGGCGCATGATATTAAGCCAAGAATAGAAAGCGAGCTCAAGGCGGCAGAGAAACAAAAAAAAGTGAGTGCTATAAAGAATATATTTAAAAAGAAGACAAAATTTGTTTCAAATAGTGCGGACTTTGTTGACCCTGTGCAAGATGACAGAGACTTTGAAGCAAAACTTTTTGGTGGCGATAGGCTTGACCCTTTTGGGCACAAGACAAAGGTACCTGGTTTAACAGATGAGTTTGACACTTCAAAAAAAAAAGTAACACGCTAGTTGAAGTAATAAAGGCAACAAATTATTTAGCTAAGAAAAAGAAGAAATAAGATGTATAAAAAAACACTGTGCCTTACAATAATGCTTTTATGCGGCTTTAATGCTTATGCAAAAGAGCCAAGCCGATTTGAATTGATGGATATAAATGAAGACAAGCTTGTTGACTATAACGAGTTTTCCATTGCAAATCCAAACTTCACAAAGATGGCATTTGACATCATAGATACAGATAAGGATAATAAAGTCAATCTTGAAGAGTGGAATGCTTTTATGCATAAGCATAGCAGCCCTGAGGGCGTAAAAGTTGATGTAGAAAAAAGAACAAAGCTCAAGGCAAAAGACAAGCCAGATGAACCAAGTTTGCCGACTGCACCTCATGCGCCGACACTTGCTAGTCCAAGTTCGCCTTCTGAGCCAAAAAGCTCTGCGCCAACAACACAAGTAAAGGAATTTACAGAAGATAAAACAGTGCACACTCCTTCTATGCCACGCATGCAAAAACCAAAAAGAGTATTGCCTGTGTTAAGTCCTAGGGAAGTGCAAGCTCCAAAAGTGCAGAGTCCTAAAGTAGAAAGTCCTGCAAAAGTGAATGAACCTAAAGCGCCAAGTGTGCAATAAACTAATAAGAAAGGTAAAAAAATGCTTGCCATACTAGACTATCAAGCCGGAAATCAAACCTCTGTTTACAGAGCGCTTAAGGCACAAAACATTGAATGTATTATCACTCCTGACCAAGAAAAGCTAAAAGAAGCCAAGGGCGTTATCTTTCCTGGTGTTGGCTCGGCTGCTCAGGCAATGGATTATTTGACAAAACACAAACTTGATTCTGTGCTTAAAAAGCTTATTGAAGAGAAAAAGCCCTTGCTTGGTTTATGCCTTGGCGCACAGATTTTATTGGATTTTTCCGAAGAACATAATACAAAAACACTTGGTATAGTTAAAGGAAATTGCAGGCTTTTTTCTTCTGAACTCAAAGAGGGTAATAGAGAAATTAATATACCGCACATGGGCTGGAATGCTCTTGTTTTGAAAAAAGAAAGTCCATTATTTGAGGGAATTAAGTCAGGCGATGAATTTTATTTTGTGCATTCCTATTATAATGAAGTAGACGAAGATTTAGTGCTTGCATCAACAATATACGGCAAAGAATTTACCTCTATCTATGGACATGACGGCCTTTGGGCAGT
>CAYJHE010000062.1:0-12353 GCA_964369675.1 uncultured Desulfovibrionaceae bacterium
TCATATAACTTTTCAGCAAACAAAAAAATAAACTATCTGCTTTAGCAACTCACTACTGGTTATTCCGCGCAATGTTCGGGTTTTTTTGGTCGCCGAAGGCAAAAAAATAAATAAAATTATATATCTAAAACTATGCTTTCTCTTCGGCTTTCCATTTAGCTAAGTTAGAGCTGATAAAGTCAAGACAGGCTTGATGCTCTTCTTTACCATTGCCTTCTATCTTCATAGCTTCACCAAAAGCGAAATGGGCTACTTTGTCTATGTCTACCTTACCGAAATCTTTGATGATTTTTCCTATTCCCCAAAAATCTGTTTTGAGAGCAACAGGCACTAAGTATGCACCTGCTTTCTTTGCTAATTTAGCACCTAAAGAATTAAAATCCTCTTCGTTAAAGTCTTTTTTTCTTGTACCTTGAGGAAATACGATAAGTGAATTGCCTTCATTGAGTAATTTCACACCTTCTGTCATACATTTTGTGAAATCTTCTCTTGGGTTGACTCTATCGACTAAGATGGGGTCTCTTGCGCGCATAACAGAACCGAAAAAAGGGTAGTTAACAAGACTTGACTTTACTATGAAGGTCACGTCTTTTTGCGGCTGAATTAAAGCTGGCAAGATGAAAGTTTCTAATGTACTCATGTGGTTAGCAACAAAAACACAGGCTTTGTCAGTTTGTATAAAGGAGTCCATACCTTCAACATATATTTGCCCACCAGATGCTTCTACTGCGTGTAAAATAGCAAGGGAATCGTCCACCCATCTTTGTGTTGTATACATGTTTTTCTTTGCTACTTTATCAGCAAAATAGCAGGTTTTAAAAGCATTATAATAAAACAATAGACTTGGAAACATAACTTGCTTTAATGTGCTTGTGTCTGTCTTGTAATTGATAGGTAGATGTGATTGGCTCATGTATTATCTCTATATAGCTATTTGATTTTTTTCTTTTTTTCGTGCATTTGCACAAGATATTCTTCATAGCCTTGACTTTTGGGAATATAATATTCTCTATGGGTCACGCTTTGTGGAAAATAGTCTTGCTCGACATAAGAATTTTCGTAACTGTGAGGATACTTATATTCCTTACCATATCCCCATTCTTTTTGCAAGTTTGTGTGAGCGTTTCTTAAATGTATGGGTATAGGCTGTATTCCTTGTGCTTTTATAATTGAAGCCGCTCTTTTGTATGCAGCATAGGCTGTGTTTGATTTTGGCGCTAATGCGAGATAGATTGTAGTTTCAGCTAAAGGAATGAAGCCTTCAGGCATGCCGATAAATTCAACTGCTTGCTGACATGAAACTGCAAGAGGAAGAGCATGTGGGTCGGCTAAACCAACATCTTCTGAAGCGGATAAAATGAGTCTTCTGCAAATAAATCTTGGGTCTTCACCAGCTTCTAAGAGGGCAGCAAGATAGTAGAGTGCTGCATCTGGGTCTGAACCACGAATAGACTTAATTAACGCAGAAATTCTTTCATAATGATTATCTCCGTCTTTATCGTGTTTTTCTACAATTTCAGGAAGATGTAATTTTATATTTTCAAGACTTCTTTGCTCTTCACTTAATTCAGTAACAAATTCTAAAAGATTCAAAAGACTTCGTGCATCACCATGAGCAAGTTGAACAAGCATATGTACGACATCTTCTTCTATCTCAATTTTTAGTTCAAGTAGAGAGTTTTTTGCAATAACAAATAAATCTTCACTATCAAGCGCATTTAATCTGAGTAAATGAAGTCTTGAAAGAAGCTGTTTTGTGATACAAAAAGAGGGGTTTTCCGTTGTGGTAGCGATAAGAGTGATATTGCCTGCTTCGAGAATTGGCAAAAAAAAGTCTTGCTGTGCTTTTGAAAAGCGGTGTAATTCATCAAGAATTAAGATATAGCCGTCCTTCAATTTCTTGCGAAGTTCTGTAAGTCCAGCTTCTGGGGCTGAAACGCGAATAAAGGGCATGTTATGACTTTTTGCTAAAAGAACAGCAAGGCTTGACTTTCCGCAACCAGGAGGGCCGTAAAGCAAAAGAGAGGGAAGTCTCTTGGCATTTTGCAAGGTCTCAATCTTTTTTTTGAGATGCTTTTGCCCATAGAAAGTTTCAAGCACATGTGGGCGCATTTTTTCAGCAAGGGGTGATTGGTAAAGTAAACTATGTATCATAATGTGAGTAAGTGTTTATAATTAAAGAGGGCTTTTTCCTACTTTATACCAAAAATGTAAACCAAGAGCTAAGATAGCTGCAGTTTCATAGCGTAAAATTCTGTCACCTAAGGTATAGAAGTTGGCATGATACTTTTCAAAAATTTGTGTCTCTTTGGGTGAAAAACCACCCTCAGGGCCAATGGTTAGGACAGTAGAACCCTTTTTATTTAATTCTTGACTTGTATAATTTGAAATGTGACTTGCTTCATCAGTGGTAAGTATGTGTAAATAGTCGTGCTTTTTTGCTTCTTCAAGCATTTCTTCTTGTGAATTAAAAAGCCTTAACTTGGGTAAGAAAGGGTTATGACATTGCTTTACACCTGCAATTAGCTGTGCTTGCCATGATTGAACAGTTGCAGAATTTTCTTGCGGTAGAGGAAATTGTGAATATTCTGCTAACCAAATCCAAAGCTCGCTTGCTTCTAGTTCGACTACCTTTTCAAATAAAAAACCACGTCTTGCTGCCTTTGTCCATGCCGCTGCTAAGATGACAGAAGAGCTTGATTTTTCGACATAACTTTCTTCACAAATTTCAAAATCTAGTGATTTTTTTTGAATAGCGCAAATTTTACAATGCGCTTTTTTGCCATTTCCATCAAAAAGAAGAAAGGAGTCGTTTATTTTTAAACGCAATACTTGTGTAGCGTGTTTAAACTCGCTTTGCTCAAGTTTGGCATTGTGCCATTCATCTGTAGGCAAGTAGAAAGCGTGCATATTTATTCAACTTTTGATTGTTTTTGTAGTTCAACAAATTCTTGGTAGACTTTTTGTAATTTCATGTACCTATGTCTGATTTCAAAACCACGCTCAGTAAGAAAATCTTCATCTACTTGTAAATATTTGTTTAGAATATAACGGTCGTTGAGCAAGACTTCTATAAGGCTTGTGGCAGTTGAAAGCAAATCATCAAAGAGAATAGAAAGATCAAGTTTATAACTATTAAGAATTTTGAGACTTTTTTCGTATAATTCGTAATAACTCACTCTTTTTTCTTTGTGATCTTCTGTGATAAGTTCTTCTAAAAATCTTAACTTACGCGCTTGACTGATATACAGATATCTTTGCTTTAATTCGTATAAATAGTGATAAAGTTCATGTTCTTCATCAATATAAGCAGTGTTTTCAAAGTAGGTTTTGAAGAGCTTAACAAAGTTTGAAAAAGAATCGTCACTGTAGGAAATAATTCTTCTTTGGTTTTTTAAAAGCCAAGCATAAAAGACCTTTAATCTTTTTTCTTCTGTTTCAGTTCCATCAATGATTTCAGTACGTTTATAAATAGTTCTGCCCTGAAATTCGCCATTTGAAATGTCATTGAGTGAGAGAACAAGTGAAGCCATTTCCCTCAAAAAGTTAATTTGTATATCTTGTCCAGTGATGGGGTGAATAATACTTTGTGATTGAATTGAACAGGCTCTGTCTTGCCTTACATTTGTTGGTGAATAGACATGTTGCAAGTAGCGCACTCTGCCAATTGCAATGTGCCTTTCTTTATCAAGAAATGCATCTTGCTCTTCAAGTTCTTTAATGGAGTCGTAATCTTCAATAACAACAAGTGCTATCTTTTCAACATATGGATAGCGAGAAATATTATTACAATCTGTCCAAATGGAAGTTATGGTTCTGTCGGATTGTCCTATAACACGAATCATAAATGATTCTCCTGATTTATGAAGCTTTCTTGCAAAAAGTGCAGAAGAAGTTCGTCTTTCAGAGGCAATAGGAAAACCGTATAATTCCATTAAAAATTGCAAGGTAAAAAGTCTATTTCTTAAATATTGTTTAGAATCACCAATTTGAAACTTTCCTATTCTTAATCCATAGCGTTTAAGTTCACCGTCTAAATCAGATGGAAATGAAGCAAAAATACCTGAAAGTTGGAAGTGATTATCATTATTTTTTGACATTACATGAGCTCTATCCATATGAAATAAAAAGTTTAAAAGATGTGGATAGTTGTCTAAGTAAGAAAAATCCGACTTTGAATAAGCAAGCTTAAAGTCATCGTGATATCTTTTTGAAAGTCGTGAAAGCATGGTTTGCATATTTGCTTCAAAAAGTTGCTCTTCACTTTCATTGCGCTGAGTTTTATCTTTCTTTTTTTCAGAGAAAACACGAAAAAGTGGGTCGTATTGAAATATTTCTGTAAAAGGATGCAGTTGTCTGTCAAGCACAAGCATTGAAAAGCCAGGCAGTTCATGGTATTCATAGGGGTCGTTATCAAAAGAAGGAATAAGCGAGCGCGTGTCAATAATAGGGTAGTCTTTATGTTCGTTGTAGGGCTTAATAAGAGCTGAACGAATATGTACTATATCTAAAAATTCTTTAAGATCTTGTAGCTTTTCAAGATGTATGTCTTCACGAAGTTCTGTTTCATTTTCCCAAGCAAACTTTGCCTTAGTAAAGCAGTCTTTCGCTAATAACATTGTATCTCCCTATCTTAATTTTCTTTATATTTTTAGTATAGGTCAAAATAATTTTTTTTGCAAGTATTAATTATAAAGTCTGCCTTTTACATTCAATAATAAATAGTCAATATTTTCATGTATATAGCTTCTTTATACTCATTTTTTTTAAAGCAAAGCTTGCAAAAAAAATAAAATTTATATAAAAAAAATAGAGAAAAAAGAAAATTCTAATCAATAGGAATATATATGAAAAATAATCACCCCTTTCAAACCTTGCTTGCGCTTGTAGGAAATGTTTTTAATGCTAATTCTGCAACGCTTTTTTTACCTTCTACTCAAAATAAGGAAGAATTAAAAATTGTTGCTTCTTGGTGTCCTAGCCTTGATGTTGACGAGGAGTATAGAGCTGTTTCAGGAAAGGGCTATATTGGTTGGGTAATGAAGAATGAAAAAGCTCTTTTAGTTCCGCAAACTGATATTAATATTTCAAGTGTTGGATACTATAAAGACTTAGAAAAAGATATAAAATCCTTTTTTGCCTACCCTGTGAGTGGTGGCGGTGTGCTTGTTTTGGATAGTCTTGAAAATTTTGAAATGGATGAAGAAATGCAAAAATTGTGTGCTCTATTTACAAGACTTGTGCCACAGATACAAATTATGAGCGCAACTTCTTCTTTTTCTTTGCAAATTTCAACTTACTTTTATGCCATTGAAGCAATTTATACACTTTCTGAAAAATACACTTCATGGCAAGTTTATATTCGCGCATTATTACAAATTATTTCAGAAGCAACAGGTTTTGAATATGTAAGCTTTGCTTCGCGCGCTGAGGGAGCAGAAAAATATGCTGTTGAGTGTGAAAATAAACCATTATTGATAAGTGAAGATAAAGTAGTTGAAATTCCAGTACAAAATGGTGTACTTGGCTGGGTTCTCAAGAATGGTGAAGCTATTTTTAATGACGGAATACAGCAAGCGTCAGCACCAATTTACGGGAAAATTAGCAAAGTTCCTGCCTTTGTTTCAACAATCACTATGCCAATAGAAATTGAAAAAAGCGTTGCAGGAGCACTTTGCCTTGCTTCACCTTCAGCACACCCTCTTTCACCTGAATTACGCACCTTTATGAAATTGACTATAGGTGAAGTTTCACATGTTTTGGAAAAAATGTCGCTCAAGTTTCAGATTAAATCGCTTTTAAATCAATAGCTTATTTTGCTAACTCTTCAAGAAAAGAGAATACTTCACTATAACTTTGCTTAGAATAGTTTGCATTTTCTAAATACATTTGCATAAATGAAGTAAAAGGATGCATTAATTTTGGTTTTTTATACCAATAGTCCTTTTCTAAATGTTGATTGTTTTTAAAATTTTTCTGTATTTCCATTAAGCATAGCAAGTATTCTTTTTGCATTTTTGCATGTATTTGCGGAGAAAGTTCTTTAAGATAGTGCATACCAAGCGTATTTTCTTGCCATGCGTGCGGTGAAATGCGTAAAAAATATTCTTGCCAAAAGAGGGAAATTCTTTCTTTTAAAGTAGTGCTTTCAGGGTAGATTTTTTCTAAAAAATGCAGGCCATTCTTTCTTTTTGTTTGATAAAGATTATGCGCTTCTAAGTGAATAGATTTTTTCTCGAGCAGAGCTTTTGCTAGAAAGGCAATGTGAGCTGGTGTGAATTTTTGCTTACATTCATAATTTCTTGTGCAATTCCAGCAAGGAGCACACGACACTTGCGCACTAAGTACATGATGATTTGGATTTGCAACGGCTGTTTCATAGGGATTAACATTTCCCATTGAAAGGCAAAGACTTGGAGTTCCGTAAGCTGCGGCTATATGCATAGGACCTGTATCAGGTGTGATAAAAAGATCTAATTCGCGCATAAAAAACACTAATTCGCTTAAAGAAAATCTATTCACAAGATTTATTGAAGGGAGTTGGCATAATCTTGCTGCTTCATGCCCTAGCTGGATTTCATTTTTTCCACCTAAGAAAACGGGTTTATAGCCAAGTGTGATAAGTTTTCTTGCGAGTTCAGCAAAAAAGAGCGGTTCAGGTCTTTTAAATGCAGACGAAGCGCCTAAAAAAAGCCCTACCTTCCCTTTATCATTTTTTTTATCAATATGAGCAAAGGCAAATTTTAATTCCTGCATCTGTTTTTGGCTAAGAAGGTCTAAGGCATTTAAATCTGCCCAATGAAATCTATTATAGCGTGAATTTGAAGAAAGAGAATGGCGATAAAGTTGCCAAAAGCCCTGTGAAAAAAGAGTGGAATCTTTATAATAATTTCCAATAATTTCTTCAGCTTCTAGGCTACTTGCTAGTTCTGCCCCTTCTTTGCGGTGAGATAAATTAATTATAGTTTTATAGGAAGTTGTTTTTAAAATGTAGGCATGAGCAGGTAAGAAAAGTACTTTTGGAGCTAAGGGTAAAAGGGCAGAATAAAAAGCTTCTTCAGCAACTATCCACACAGGTCTGTCTGGCTCTGTTTCGAGAAGTTTTTGCGCAAGAGGAAAGGAAAGAATTAAATCTCCTATTCTTTGTAATTGTATGATGAGATGAGGCTTTTTCATAATATTTTTGTCTCCGACGGCCAAAGGACTACCGTCCTTTGGAAACCTGAGCATTGCGGGCTTTAACCTGTAGTGAAAGTCTAAAGCAGTGTTTTATTTTTTTTGCTTACGAAAAAGTTATATGAGCTTCGCTCATAAATACTTTTTCGTTTTAAAAATTAAATTTGTTTTAACATTTAAAACACTTCTACGAACAAAGAGCAAGCAACTTCTTCACTGCGTTCAGAAGGGAGCACTTTTTAGGTTATACCGCGCAACATTCGGGTTTTTTTGGTCGCCTAAGGCAAAACAACTATATAAGCTTTGCTACATCAGCTAGTTTTGTGTAGAGAGTAGGATCTAAATCTACTGCCTTATCGCCTTGCATAACAAGCAAGGGAACTTTATTCAAAGTGTGAGCTGTATGTATTTGTCCTTGTTCATCAAACATTTCCTCAACATTACCGTGATCAGCAAGCAGGATAAGTTTCCAATCTTCTTCTTTAATTTCTTTGAGGATTTTCTCAAGGCAAGTATCCACTACTTCAAGGGCTTTAATTGCTGCTTCCATAACACCTGTATGACCAACCATATCAGGATTTGCAAGATTACACACTATGAATGGATACTTCTTTTTTTGCATTTGTTCAATAAGTGTGTCTGTAACTTCTACTGCTGCCATTTCAGGCTTTAAATCGTAGGTTGCAACGTCTCTTGGAGAGGGTATTAAGATACGATCTTCAAGAGGGAAGGGTTCTTCTCTGCCGCCGTTTAAAAAATAGGTCACATGTGCGTATTTTTCTGTTTCTGCAATTCTTAATTGAGGAATATTGAGGCAAGATATTCTTTCGCCTACAGTATCCTTTAAATTTTGTTTTGGGAAAGCAACGCCCATATTAAGACAAGAGTCGTATTGCGTCATTCCAGCAATGCCTGAGAGTTTTTTAAATACTTTTCTGTTAAAACAATAAAGATTTGGGTCAGAAAGTGCAAAGCAGATTTCCTTTGCTCTGTCTGCTCTGAAATTGAAGAAGAAAACAGAGTCGTTATCTTGCAAAATACCTTCTTTATCAAGAAGCATAGGTTTAATAAATTCATCTTTAACATCTTGACTATAAGAGTCTTCAATTGCCTTGATTGGGTCGGTAATGTGTAAAGCTTTTCCTTCAGCTAATAACTCATAAGCTTCTTGTACTCTTTCCCAGCGTTTATCTCTGTCCATGACGTAAAATCTGCCGCAAATAGATGCTAACTTAGCTTTATTTGTTTCTAATTGAGGTAAAAGAGCTTTTATATAATCAATTCCAGAAGTTGGCGCAGTGTCTCTTCCGTCCATAAAAGCGTGAACATAAGCCGGTACTTCTTCTTGATTTGCAAATTTTAATAGGGCAAAAAGATGATTTATATGAGAATGAACACCGCCGTCAGAAAGAAGACCCATAAAATGCACTCTGCCATTTTTCTTTTTTGTGTTCTCAAGAAGTTCTTTAATAACTGGATTTGAAAAAAAGCTATCATCTTCAATTGCGACATCAATCTTTGTCATGTCTTGATAGACAATTGTTCCTGCACCAATATTGAGATGTCCTACTTCTGAATTACCAATGAAACCAGCAGGTAAGCCAACTGCTCTTCCCGAAGCTTCAATAGATAAAGTCTGCGGAAGTTCAAGCAGCTTTTTGAGTGTAGGAATATTTGCTTGTGAAAGTGCGTTTGCAGGTGAGTCTTTAGAAATTCCCAGACCGTCAAGTATTAAGAGTAATGTGTTTTTCATAGAAACCTTGATTTGTTTAATGGGTTAAGAAATATATAAAATACCTTTATGTGAAAGAAGTACACTAAATCAATATTTTCGTCAATTCTTCTTATAAATCTAAAGATTTTATATAAAATAGAAAGTGTTAATATAAAGACATGGAGAAAAAAATAACAAGCAAAACACATTAGATTAATTCTTTAAATCAATAGCTTAGCTTGATATGTTTTTCAGAAGTTTTTTAGAGTGGAACTATTTATATATTATTTTTTTTATTGACTTTTTAGAAAAAAAAATATAATATAAATCTAATAATTTTTATTTTCTTTGGAGGTTTCATGAGAAAACTACTTGTTTCTGCAATGATTTTTATGTCCGCTTTGTTCTGTTTTTCACAAGGGGCGCAAGCCGAATATCCTGAAAAACCGCTCAACATGATTATGGCATTTACAGCTGGCGGCTCTTCTGATGTGCAAGCTCGTATTATGCAAAAGTATTGGAATAAATATGTTCCACAGGAGCCTTGGGTTTTTGTTTATAAACCAGGTGCAGGCGGCGCAATTGGCTTTACTGAAATAGCGCGTGCAAGAAAAGATGGCTACACTATTGGTGGTCTTAATGTTCCACACATTGTTTTACAACCAATGGCACAAGGCGCGCAATTTAAAGTTGCTGATTTTGAAATCATAGCACAAGTTGTAAGTGATCCACAAACTATTGCTGTAAGAAAAGACAGCCCTTACAAAAGCGTAAAAGATGTTATTGAAGCAGCAAAAAAGAATCCTAAGAGAATTAAACTTGGTTTAGTTGGCCCTATGACTGGACATCACTTGATGTTCTTAGACTTTGAACAAAAATATCCTGATGTTGATTTTGCTGGTATCTTCTATAAAGGTGCAGCAGATCAAAACGCAGCTTTGCTTGGCGGTGAAGTTGATGCTATCTTTGGTAACTTAAACGATGTTATGCGTAGTTTAGATGAGTTTCGTATTCTTGGCATAGCTTCTGATGAGCGTAATTCTTTCTTACCTGATGTTCCAACTATGAAAGAAGCTGGTTTCCCACTTAATTCTGAAATCCGCCGTTTCTTTGCAGTACCAAAAGGTGTAGAAGCTTCAAAGGTTGAATTCTTACGCAAAGCTTTCAAGCAAATTGCTGAAGACCCTGCTTATGTTGCTGACATGATTAAAGCTGGTCAACCTCATGCCTATCTCAATGGGCCAGAAGCAGAAGCTTGGATTAATGATCAAAATGCTAAAATCTTAAACTTAGCTAAAGAAGCTAAATTAATTAAGTAGTTTAAAGGTGTACCTTTCTTGTAAAGGTACACTTTTTCTTTTAACTTCATTATTACATTTCACAATAAGGAAAGAGTATGGGAGAATTTTTCTTTTCCTCAATGGGACATTTAGTAGATCCTTTGAATATTGTTCTTATGCTACTTGGTCTAACTGGGGGTATTATTGTAGGTGCATTGCCAGGGCTTACGGCAACTATGGGTGTTGCGCTCATGGTGCCAATTACCTTTGTTATGGATCCAATCACAGGCCTTATAATGCTTGGCGCTATTTATTGCGGTGCTATTTATGGTGGAGCAAACTCAGCTATCTTGATTTGTACACCAGGAACACCTTCTTCAGTTGCTACAACTTTTGACGGCTGGCCTTTATGTAAACAAGGAAAAGCAGATGAAGGCTTATACACCTCGCTAATTTCATCTTCATTTGGCGGCATTGTCGGTACAGTTTTCTTACTATTTATGGCTGCGCCTTTAGCCCGATTTGCAGTGAAATTTGGCGGGCCTGAAAACTTCTGGCTTTGCTTATTTGGCTTATCTACTATTGCTGTTATGTCGTCAGACAATATGGTAAAAGGTATTTTGTCGGGTGCTTTAGGTTTACTTATTTCTACTATAGGTATCGACCCAAACACAGGTATACCACGTTTTACCTTTGGTACATATGAGCTTGTGCAAGGTATTCAAGTTATTCCAGCCATGATTGGTCTTTTTTCTTTTTCTCAAGTACTTTACTTGATAGGAAGTCATAAAACACATATTGCTGAATATAACCCAAGAAAGGGTGTTTTTGGCGAAGTCTTTAGAAGAATTTTTAAATCTTCAAAATTAAATCTTGTGCGCTCTTCATCTATAGGCGGTATTGTTGGCATGCTTCCTGGTGCAGGCGGTGAAATTGCCTCTATTATTGCTTATAACCAAGCAAAATTCTGGGATAAAGAGCCTGAAAAATACGGTAAGGGTGATGTCGATGGCTTAGTTGCTTCTGAAGCAGCAAATAATGCTGTTATTGGCGGTGCGCTTATTCCTATGCTCACTCTTGGTATTCCAGGTTCTGCTGTTGCTGCTGTTATTCTTGGTGCGCTTATGGCGCATGGTATTCAGCCAGGTTTTAAGATTTTCACTAATTCAGGCGAACTTGCTTATTCCTTTATCTACTCACAATTCCTTATTAATCTACTCATGATACCAGTTGGTTATGTTTTAGCTCGTGCAATGGCTCGTATGCTTAATCTCAAGCTTACCTTTGTTGCACTTGGTATTGTTATGCTTTCAGTTATAGGTTCTTATGCTATCAATAACTCAATGCTTGACATCTGGGTTGTTATAGCCTTTGGTTTTATCGGCTATATTGGCGGTAAATTCGGAATGGATACAGGTGCTATGGCTCTTGGAATCATACTTGGGCCTATGGTTGAAGAAAATTTAGGAAAGTGTTTCCACTTAGCAGTTGCTACTGATGGCGGCCTATCTGCTGTTTTAACCGAAGGCACAATCAGTAAGGTTTTGATAGGCGCAATTATTCTTTCTATCTTCACACCTCTTATCTTAGAAAGAAAGAAGAAAAGAAATATGGAAGCTAAAGCAATGGAGGAGAAGGCAAATGTATCAACACACTAAGGATATACTTGCAGGCATTAGCTTTTTGATTTTTGCTCTGCTCTTTGGTTCTCAATTAGGTAATCTTGAAGGCGTAAGTCTTTATTTTCCGCAATCTATTATTATCTTAATGTCTATTGGTGGCGTATATTTAGTCGTTAAAGGCTTGCTTACAAGGCATAAAAAAGAAAGAGATAATGAAATGCTTGCCATAGGCAGAGTTGTTGTTATTTCTGTTATGTCAATTGTTTATGTATTGCTCATTCCGATTTTTGGATTTTTCGTTTCCTCTATTACTTTCTTATTTCTTGCTTCACTCGTGTATAGAGAAAGAGATATTCCATTTTCAAAATCATGCCTTATAGCAATTGCTTTTACAAGCGTCTTTTCCTTCTTGGTTTGGTTTGGATTTCAGTTCTTGCTTGGTGTTCCAACACCAGATGGAATGTTCTTTTAAGTTAGTGTAAATTATTATTATTTGCCTTCGGCGACCAAAGGGGCACGCCCGTGAGGATAATCCTCTTGGTCGCCGAAGGCATTAAAAGC
>CAYJHE010000063.1:0-12263 GCA_964369675.1 uncultured Desulfovibrionaceae bacterium
CCAGTCGACCCTCCTGTTGACCCTCCTGTTGACCCTCCTGTCGACCCACCAGTCGAGCCTCCAGTCGACCCACCAGTCGACCCTCCTGTCGACCCACCAGTTGACCCACCAGTCGACCCTCCAGTCGACCCACCAGTCGAGCCGCCAGTCGAGCCACCGACACAACCTGAGCTTGACCAAAAGCTCACTGTTGACGAAGACGGTCTTGAAAATGGTATCGATAATAATGATCAATACACAGAAAATGCTCTCTTCAATGCAGGCGAACTTGGCTATACTATTGTTGGAATAGGTGATG
Source organism: uncultured Desulfovibrionaceae bacterium (assembly GCA_964369675.1). Taxonomy (GTDB): domain Bacteria; phylum Desulfobacterota; class Desulfovibrionia; order Desulfovibrionales; family Desulfovibrionaceae; genus CAYJAZ01. Next base: position 299 of record CAYJHE010000063.1, read on the forward strand.
TCAAGGCGTCTCAAGGCGAAGTGACTATCAGTGCAGACGGAAAAACACTTAACTATGAACTGACAAAGAAGCAAGAACATCAACTTCAAGGCGAAGACCTTATGGAAGATGCTGATAGCTTTACAGTAATTGTTGAAGATGCAAGCGGAAATCGATTTACAGTAAATGTGTCCGTTGACATCAAGGACGATAAACCTAGTGTAAGTGCAGATATAGACAAAGCTGAAATAGAAGCCGGTGATGAAGTCACTGGAAAGCTTGAAATTGCCTTTGGAGCAGATGGTGAGCATGAAAGTGAAAGCATAGAAATCAATGGTGTAAAAGGCACACCTACAACAAATGGAAATCTACTCTATAGACTAGAGCATGGTTTCCTTGAACTAAACCCAAATACAGGTGACTATACTTTTAAAGCAGACCATACTGCCAAAGGTAATCAGGAAATTACAATCACCGTAAAAGATAAAGATGGAGATATAGATAAAGCAGAGATAGATATTGATATTATCGAGCTGAGCACGGAAGATATCTATCTTGGCGGTGAGCTCACAGACCATGTTGTGTGGTTGCCTGAGCATGGCTTTATCAATGCCCCTGGCATCACGCAAAATGGCGCTGTGCACCCATACATCCCGCACGATGGTGGAGGTATTAGCCTTGATGTTGGCGGTGGTAATGATGAAGTTTACCTTGGTGATGGCAATGATGTGCTCTTTTTAGGTGAAAGTCACGCAGTTAACTATGACTTTAATGAAGATAAAGCCCTCACGCAGTCTAAACTAGAGCTTTTCATGAAGGGTGATGATAGTTCCATACTTGAGAACCCAAGTGAAGAAGACGGCGAACTTAGCACTACTATATCTGAGCTAAGTGCACCATTTGTTGATATTGCCCATGTCTCAGGTGGTAACGACACTGTATACGGTGAAGAAGGTGCTGACCTCATATTTGGTGGTTCAGGTAATGACTTTATCAGCGGTGGTGATGGAAACGATGGACTTCGCGGTGGTAGCGGAAATGACACTATCTACGGCGGTTCAGGCAATGATATCATCTACGGTGGTAAAGGCAATGACATACTTATTGGCGGCGAGGGTAGTGATACCTTCCTATGGTTTGCCTCTGAATTTCAAGATGGAGATTCAGACACAATCGTAGATTTTGTTGTCGGTGAAGATGTGCTAAACCTCTCTTCATTCAAAGAAAATGGCTATGATATTGTTATGCGCCAAGAAGGTAATGATTCAGTTATTACAATATCAAAAGACAACCAATCTCAGGAAATAACTCTGGCAGATGTTGGCTTTACTAAAGAACTTTCAGAGGAATTAGAAGCAAGTGGCATGATTGATATAAAATAACTACGCCTATATAAAAACAAAAACAGTCTTTATGGCTTAAAACAAAAAAGCGTGAGCATTATGTTCACGCTTTTCTTATGGGAAGAGTAAATAGTTATTAAATCAGCATGTTATGAGAAAGTGAGACTAGAAATATTGTTAGCAAAAAAATCATTTATCTTCTTATGTAGATTTACTGAAAAAAGTGCTATTTTTAAATGTAATTGACCTAAATATCTTGACATATAGCTTATAGTGGTTAATTCATTAACTTCTTCGTGTAATTGCAAGGAGTATAAAAACAATTATTCAACTTTAAAATTAAATTCAAGAAAAAAGGATTAAGTATGAAAATATATTTTGACGAACAAGAGCTTGAGTTTTTTTCAGAACAAGAGCAAAGCGATGAAAATATTGTGCAAATAGCAAAGAAACACGGAATAAATATTACAGCACCTTGTTTCTTAGCCAATAATGGCATTGGCTGTTGTGCTTCTTGCCTTATAGAAGTAGATGGCAAAGAAGCCTTTGCGTGTTCAACAAAGGCTAAGGACGGCATGAAAGTTATATACGACAATCCTATACTACGCGAAAAGAGACATGCAAATTTAAAAAAATACAAGGCAAATTTAGAAAAATATAAAAATGTATTGGCTGACCACGCCAGATTGGCTGATAAAGCATTGACCATTTCAAGTAAGGCTATACAATAAGATGAGTAATACTAATACATTAAGAAAAAAGAGGCCTGTTTTTCAAAAAATTTTGAAATTTGCTTCTGCCGAAGATGTTTTACACGCATTAAAAAATCCAGATGAATGGCTTGTGCTTGATGTACGCACAAAAGAAGAATATGAGGGCGAATTTACACCCTTTGTTACTTGCGATTTTGGTAGAGGTAGAATAAAAAACTCTGTCCACATAGACTGGGCAGAGCTTGTAGACGAAGATTTTAAAATAAAGTCGATTGACCAAGCTAAAGAAAAATTTCAAGATATTATAGGCGATAAAAAAGTTATAGTCTATTGTCATGCTGGCATACGTTCAGGACATACGCAATTCTTGCTTATTAAAGAGCTTGGGTATTCTGAAATCTACAATTATGACGAATCTTGGAATGAATGGTCTTATCTCATATCACAAGCAAGCATTGGCGAAGTTGACGATGAATTAAGGCTTGAAGTAATTAATAACACAGAAAAATGGGTTGAATTTAAAAAATTTAAATTTTCACTGCAGGCTATGCCTGATTTCACAAAAATTTCTAAATGCTGTTAAAAAGAGTTTTTTGAAAAAGCATAAAAAAAGAGAGGTTCGGCACCTCTCTTAATTCGTAATATATATAATAATTACTATAGCTTGATGGCGGAGCGGTAGGGATTCGAACCCTAGATACAGTTTTATCCGTATACTCACTTAGCAGGCGAGCTCCTTCGGCCGACTCGGACACCGCTCCACGCAGAAATTCTTATAAGATATAAGTCAAGGACTTGTCAAGTTTTATTTATAGAAAAAATCAAGTCCGCATTATAATGAAATTTATGAATTTTTGTCTTCACCGCCAAAGCAGATAATTTATCTTGATAGCTGAAGGCAAGAATAGTTGAAAAAAAATTATTTAACAATACATTTAAGGATTTTATATCCGTCTTTAAAAAGGATATTTACCTTATCGTTTGCGACAATTTCTTCAACAATACCAGCGCCAAAAAGGCTGTGTTCAATGCTGTCGCCAAGGCAAAGTTCTGCGTCCATTCTATACTTTTTAGGTTCAGCATAGCATTTCATTAATTTATTTCTCCACAAAGCTTCCAATTCTTCAGCTCTTACGGGCTTCTTTTTTATAGTAGTTGAAAGAGCTGAAGAGGGTGTTCTTTTTATATTTGCTTGTTTTGCAGCCTGCTCAACAACCTTTCCCCTTTCTTGGTCAGAACGCACGCGCAGAACTGATGAGCTTTCTTTCTTTTTTTGCCCAGCAGGAACATAGTATTTGTGTACACTTTTACACGCAACGCACTCTACCTTCATAGGCATTTCATCAACCACAACAATAACAACATGCCCTGTTGTATCTTTACAACGCGAACAGCGCGCTTCTATGCGCTGACCTGCAACAAAAGCCATAGCTTTCTCCTATCTTAAGTTCGATAAATTTTCTTTGATAATGGCTATTAATGCCACAATTTGTTCTTCGTGCTCTTCGTGTGAAAGTCTTGAGCAAAAACGTGTCACACGATTGAGATTTTTCCCTGCGCATTGATCTGTGAGGTCTACTCCGCTTCTTATGTCAAGCTCATATGCAGTCAAACTCGAAGGGTATATAGAGGATAAGTATTCTAATTCATTATTAACTTGTGTGCTATAGTCAGTAGAGTATACAGCAAATACCTTGTACTTATCTTCATGAATCTGCTTTCTATTGAATAAAAAGGCGAAGGAGGGTTCTACTACAAAATAATTTTTAATATAAGGATAGTAGGTGTTTGGATAGGAATCTACAGACAAAGTTTCAATGATATTTTCTGTTTCTGATTCTTCTATTTCTTGTGTTTGAGTTTCTGCGGCTATTATTTGCCTATTGCGTGAGCGCAATCTTCTTTCTTTTTCTTGTCTTTCTTTTTCTTCGGCTTGCTTGATTTTCTTTTCTTCTTCCAAGTAATCAAGGGCGAATTTCTTTGCCGACACATCACCTTCTATATCAGCAAGAAGTCTAAAAACTTGCTGATTTATAGGCGCGTTGCAATAGGCATCTTCTTTATATTTTCGGCAAAAATTTTGGTAGTTCTTTGTTTCGACCTTTTCACCATGCAATAAAAAAGGAGCAAAAGCAGTGTCTTCAAAGGATAAAACAGAAATAGTTTGCTCATTGATAGAGAATTTCTTCATCGCGCGCACATGTTCAATGCTTTTGATGATTTCTGTTGATCTTGAAGGATATTGACTTGCAGTCATGGTTTTTTGCATATTTGCCCAATTGTCGTCATTATGCGTTATATTGACAACAAGAAAGCCAGACTTTGCTAAGGTATACGAAAGCCTTGAAAAAGAATATCTGTCGGCATAAGTAGGCGGACTGACGAGAATCAAGTCGTAATTGCGGTCATAGCTTTTTGGCTTACGCGTAGAAACATAGAATGATTCGCCGCCACTGTAGAGTTGCTTATTGCTTGAGCGTGTGCTTGTAGGATACCAGAGCGAAAGTTCGATGAACTTTCCTTGCTCAACAGGAATATAAGCACTTTCAAAAGCAACATAAGGCACTTGTTGACTTAAAGCTTTATTTGGGAAGAGCAAAAAAAGCATGCAAAATATAAAGAGGGGTCTTACTAAAAAACTCATATAAGACTATACATTACCTTGTTTTATTTCATTCCAAAGGGCATCTTTTTCATCAAGTGAGAGGGCTTCAAAGTCTAAGCCGCGCAATCTTGCAAGCTTTTCCATTGCTTCAAAGCGTGCTAAGAAGCGATTAGTTGCAAAATCTGTTGCATTAGCAAGCTTTATTCCCTTTCTTCTGCCAAGTTCAACCAAAGAAAAAACCATATCACCTAATTCATGTTCAATTTTTTCTTGATTTTTTTCTTGCAAGGCGTCGAAAAGTTCTAGCCATTCGGCTTCTACTTGCTGTTCAACTTCTTCGTCAGTTTCCCATGTAAAGCCAACTTGCGCTGCTTTTGAATGTATTCTGTAAGCCTTAGTCAAAGGAGGAACTTCTCTTACTAAGCTAGAAAAAACTCCCTTCACTTCGTCAGAATTTTCAGCTAACTTTTCTTGCTTCTTTATTTTTGCCCAATTATCAATAAGTTCTTGTCTTGTTTCGATTTTTGCATCGGCAAAAACATGGGGATGCCTGCGTATCATTTTATCGCAAGCAGAATTGAGCGCATCAGCAAAGTCAAACTTCCCTTCTTGCGCGTAACGGTTTGCAACAAAATAGACATTGAAGAGTAAATCACCCATTTCATCGACAATATGCCCTGTTTTATTACTGCGTATAGCGTCAATGCATTCAAAGCATTCTTCTATAATATATTCAGCCATAGAAAGCGGAGTTTGCTCTCTATCCCACGAACAGCCTTTTTCAGGGTCAAGTAGTTTTTCCACTACTTCGTGTATGCGAGCAAGGGCATTTTCAGTTTTTTCTTTATTGTACATTGTTATACCGATTTATTTTAAAATATTTTGCACATTTTCAGGAAGCTGCCCAATCATATAATTGACAGCATCTGTGAAATAAGGAATAGAATAAGAAGTATTGATAAAAGCATAGCTGTCAAAATAGTTCACTGCCAAATAAGTGAGCACGCTGCACACTAAAAAGGCCTTTGTTACACCAATAAGCGCGCCAAGGATATGGTCTAAAAAGCCCAAGAAAATCAAGTCTAGGATATTGCGCACAAAAAAAGCAATAAGGGCAGCAAGAGCACCACAGCCAAAGATAATAATAGCAAAGCTTAAAATTGGTTCCCAGCCTTCAGGTAGAGTGAAAGGCAAGTAAGAAACAAATTCAGTAGAATAGTTTACAGCAAGATAGGTACCGCCAACTAAACCTGCTAAGCCAATAAGTTCAGTAACCGCACCACTAAAAGCGCCGCGTATAACAAAATATAAGAAAATGACAAGAGCTAAAATATCAAAATTAAGTTCCATGAAGTAGTATACCGTTAATAAATATTTGAAATAAGAGGTTTTAGATAAAATTTATACGAAATCTTACAAATAGAGCTTTGAAAGAAAAGTCAATAAATTCAAACATAAAGAAATTAAACTTTTGGATTGTTGCGCACCCTATCAATAGCATTATCGACAGTGCGCTCAATGTCTTGCTTGCTCACTTGCTTGTTGACAACAATAGTTCCTTTGTGAGCGTAGCTTGTGGGTAAATTGTTGAGGCTTATAGCATACACATCTTGCAAATCTTTTGCATCAAAGAGAGCAAGCTTACTACTATCCTTAGCAATCAAGTCAAGCAGCACTTTTTGCACAGCTTTTTCATTTCTGTTTGTTACTTTGCTAAAATATGTGGCGCTGTTATTTAAAAATTCTTCTAAACTCATAATTAACCCCCATAGATGATGATGTGCAATAGTAAAAGAATATAACAAATTTGTAAAGTATTCATGTGAATGCTCGAAAAATTTAAGCTTCTCTTTTTTTATTTTTCCAAAACTTCTTGCTTTATTACGCCTTCTTTCTTTACTTTTTCAAGCAAGTCTGAAAAGGCAGGTTTCACATTTTCGCGTATATCACCGGCAACAATAAGAAAAAGCAAATCATCAGAAGGCAAAAGCTCGCCTTCACAAGCATGTGCAAAAACCTTGAAGATACCTTCTCTTTGTTCAAATTCTTTACAAATTTCTTCAATACGTCTATGGTTTGGTTGCACTTTTACCGATAAGACTTTAGAATGGTTATTACGCGACCATTCACGAACAACTCCATTGTGGATAAGCATCATGCCAACATTTTCTGAAAAGCCTGGTTCTTGCTTTATTTCTGCAATTTTTTTAGTAATATCCATTATTTATGTCTCCTGATATGAATAAATTGAGAGCTTGCTTATAGCTCAATAATTGATGTGCATTGTTTTATTTGAAGGTGAAATATGAAAGAACTTTCCTTACTTATCAAATCTTTTGAAACTCCTCAAGAGTCAAATATCACCATAACAGCCGAAGGTTATGCCCTTTGGATTTCATGGATTGAAGAGCTTAATCCGCATGTTACACAATCTTTTCAAGACTATGGCGGCCTTCTTGTTAAGCGCGAAAACGGGCAGAGTCTTTGGTATTTCTTTTCAACAGAAATTCTTTTAGCTCTTGCAAAATTGTATGTTTGGGCAAATTTCAATCCTATTTCGCTTTCTGTGCTTGCTTTTCCAGCAACCTTGCAAGTAGATGCAAAGAAATCTCTTTCCCTTTCGATTGAAAAAGAACTCCAAGAGCAATCCATTTCAACTTTGTATAACAAACTCACTATACTAGTTCATCCAAAATTGCAAGAAGATGCTGCGCACGTTCCAGGAATTACTTATAACAAAAATATTCAGCTAGATAATCCAAGTGAATACCCCCCTTCAAGCCTTGCAAAGTTAGAATGGGCAACGATTTCAGCTAATTCTCGCATGCCTTATTCCTCTTCACAAGGTTGGTATGCTCTTGTGCATCCGCTTGGAAACCAATTTGACAAAAAGTTCCAAGCAGGCTGGAGGAGCATGTTTTATGAAATCGAAGATGTGCTCAGAAAACTCAATCTTAAATATAGCATAAGCGAAAATTACCTTATGTTTCCTATTGAATCACTGCAAGTGCTTCGCGAATGGACAAAGGCTTTCACGCATATTATCTTCACAATGAAGGAAAACGACACAGAAAAGTATTGGCCTTGCGTGAGTGTTATTGTTGATAAAAAAGGTTTGAACTTCAACGCTGACCTTGCAAAGAAAATTTCTATTAAGTGGGATACATTGTCGCCAAACTTCCCCTATATCAATTACAGAAATGCTTTCTTGCTTGGCAGTGATTTTCAAATTCAAGATCTTCACTTTGCAACTGGCAAAAGTTCTATGGATAATTGGTGCACAGTTATTCATGCAGACTATTCTATGGCAGCGAATAAAATATCTGTACTCTTGCCCTCTAAGTTTACAGTAGGTTCGTCAACTCCTTGTTTTTATTGTGGTATCAAGACGCACGAATCTTCTGAATGCCCAACAAGAAGTCTTGAAGATGTGGACATAAATTTTTGGCAAAACTTCAATGATGTCGATATTGAACAAGTCAACGAAGCCTTTTTGTCTATAGAAGTGATGCTCACAAAAAAAGGAAACTCTGCCTATAAAGATATTTTAAAGCAAGACGACTTTGTTTCGCGTGTGCTAACAGGTACATTCAATATCAATAATGTCATGCAATTACGTTCTGTTGCGCGTATTTGGCTTTTGAATGATAAGGATATAAATGCGCTTGCAGACCCGAATGTCTATAGAGAAAACAGCCCTTGCTGGAACTATTTGGAAAAGCTTAGACATTCAAAGCCTGACGAAGTGCGTAATATAGAAAATGAAGTTTTGCACGCTATATCTTCCTCACCAAGAGATTGGAGGCTTAAGTCCTTGCTTGGTTTTGTTTATATTGAAAAAGGTGATTACACAAGAGCTTTACAGGCGTGGAAGGAGGCGGAATCGCAATCTTCTGCTCTTGTGCATCAAGCGTGGAGCTACTTTTTACAGGCAAGAGTGCATGAATTGCTCGCAAAATATGAGCAGGCTCTTGAACTTTATGTGAGTGTTAAAAAACTCTTACCTACATGGACCTTACCTGAATACAGAAGGCTTGTGTGTAATGTGAAGATGGGTTTTGCAGAACAAGTTCAAGACCAATTCATAAAATTAGTTATTGAAGAAAAGGAGGTTTTCAATAAAATTATCCTTGACCCTGAACTTGAAAGAGGGCATTTCCCCATTATGACAGCTCTTTATCCTCTTTGGCTCAATTCGCTTGAGCAAACAGCAGTTGAAAAAGCAAAGCTCATAGAATTATTGAATAATGTCAACCTTTGGTTCTTGCCAGAGCATCCTATAGCCGCGGGCATTCGTACAAAGATTGAAACTCTTATTCATTCTTTAGAGGTTAAAAACTATATAGCCATACAAAATATCATCAAAGACAGACCAATTATAGATGAAAACCTCACTGCCTTAAAAGATAAGGAATTAGTTGAATTAAAAGAAAATTATAAAAACTATCTTGGTAAATTAGAACTTATTCGAGACGAAGCATCATGGTTTCCTTTTCCTACAGCTTTGACTGAATTTAACCAAAACTTTAATGATTGTGCTTCAATTTTATCTTGGGCTTTCAATTCTGATTTCCGTAATCCTGAGGCCTTTAGGCGCGCACAAGGCTATATTGAAGTTCTTGACGAAACTATAGGAAAGTTGGAGACTAAACTTAAATTCATTTCCACAGTGAGAGATGCAACTCTTTTCTTCCTCTTGCTTTCAAAAACCTTTATTTTAATTGAAATTATTGGTTTGTTACTAGGTTTTCTTGCAATTCCTGCCATTTTGTTCTATGGTAACAAGATAGGCCTTTCATGGCTTCAACAACTTGTTTCAAGTAACTATTGGGAATTACAACGTGTCTTACTTGCTGTTATTTCAACCTTTGCGCTAGGTATTGCCATTCTTCGCTCTTCGCTTGTTTTTGATAAAAAACGCATTGAAATGCTAGAAAATGCAAAAACACAAAGAGAGCAAAGTCAGCAGCAAAGACTTGCACGAATAAAGCGTGAAAAAGAAAAGGAAAGTGAGGCAAAAAAGCAACAAAATCTAGATCCTTATGATGTAGAATAATGTGCTTGCTTGCATGGCTTTTGCTTTCCCTTGCCTAAAGGAAGATTATGTTTAAAAAAACATTGATAAAATTTTTACTGAAAATCTGTTTTAGAGTCTCTTTGTCAGGGCTTGAAAACTACCCACAAAGCAAAGAAAAAATCCTCTATATAATAAATCCCTCCTCTCTACTTGACCCTATTCTTCTGTCTGCATTCATGCCTAAGAAAATAGCCTATATTGTAGATAAAAATATAGCAAAAAAATGGTACATTCGCCCTTTATCTGTGCTTGCAACTGTGATTGAAGTTGATTTTTCTTCTTCTGTTTCTACAAAAAGTATAATACAAGCGCTTGAAAAACACGAACATTGTATGGTTTTTCACGATAGGCAATTTGGAACAAATCCGCATATGATGCAAGTCTATGAAGCAACAGCCTTTATTACAACAAAAACAAAGGCAAAGCTTCTTCCTATACTTATTGAAAATGCGCAATATACTTATTTTTCTTACTTTTATCATAAAACAAAGCTACATTTATTTCCAAAAATCACCTTGACTATCTTGCCAGTACAAGAAGTTGTGCAAAGTTCTTCTCTTTCAAATAAAGGCAACAGAAAACTTCTTGCTTCTAAACTGCACTCTATGATGTCAGAACTTCGCTATCAGTCCAATGTGATTGATGTGAGCATATTTGTAAAACTCAAAGAAAGTATTAAAATCAATGGGAAAAACAAATATATAGCAGAAGATCAAGAAAGAACACCTATCACATACAAGACTTTTTTCTTAAAATTTCAGGCACTTGGTTCTGCTATGCACACTTATTTTCCCAAAGAAGAGCGTGTGGGATTTTTATTGCCAAATTCTCTTGCAGGTGCTGTGGCTTATTTTGGACTTTTATCGCATAAGCATACGCCTGCTATGCTCAACTTTTCTGCGGGCATACATTCCATAATAGCAGCTTGTCAAACTGTGCAGCTCAAATACATCATAAGTTCAAGAAAGTTCATAAAATTAGGTGAGTTAGAAGAATTAGAGGAAGCTTTAATTAATGAAGGTTTAAAGATTATTTATTTAGAAGATGTTGCAAAAAATATTTCTACAGCAACAAAACTTTCTGCCTTATTAAAAACTTTTTTCCTCTCTATTCCTCATATAGATGCAAGTTCTCCTTGTGCTATACTCTTTACATCAGGTTCAGAAGGTTTGCCAAAAGCTGTTTTTATGTCACACAAGAATGTGAATGCAAATCACGCGCAAGTGCTTTCTATTGTAACTATCACTTCATCTGATAAGTTTTTCAACTGTTTACCTATGTTTCACACTTTTGGGCTTACAGTAGGCACCTTGCTTCCCTTGCTCAATGGTATGCAAGTTTTTCTTTATCCATCGCCTTTACACTACAGAATTGTGCCGCAACTCTTTTATGAAACTCTTTCTACCTTTATTTGTGGAACGGATACCTTCTTGTCAGGTTATGCCAGATACGGCAAACCCTTTGACTTTTTTAACGCGCGCTACATTATTGCAGGTGCGGAAAAGCTTCGTGATTCTACACTAAAAACCTATACAGATAAGTTTAACATCATACCACTAGAAGGCTATGGCGCAACTGAAACTTCGCCTGTGCTTTCTGTTAATACCTATGCAAATAAAAGAGCAAGCAGTGTTGGCAAGCTACTTCCCGGCATTGAGTATAAATTACTCGAAGTTGAAGGTATACACGAAGGAGGAAATCTTTGTGTGCGTGGCGATAATATTATGCTTGGCTATATGTACCACAATCAGCCCAATGTACTTGTGCCGCCAAAAGATGGTTGGCATGAACTTGGAGATATTGTAGATGTAGATAAGGAAAACTTTATCTATATAAAAGGTAGGGCAAAAAGATTTGCAAAAATCGGTGGTGAAATGGTTTCTTTTGCAGCAGTTGAACAAGCTTTAGCCCCCTTACTCGAAGACACTGCCTATGGTATTGTTTCAATTGCGCATGAGAAAAAAGGCGAGCTTTTAGTCTTAGTTGTTGAAAATAGCGATATCACAAATGGGAAAATCGCTACACATTTTGCAAAAAACGGCTTCCCAAGTCTGTGGACACCTAAGTCAATAGTGCATGTAAGCGAAGCTCCTGTGCTTGGTGCAGGCAAGTTTGACTATACAAAAGCAAGGGAAATAGCACTCAAGCAGGTAGTTTAAGCTTTTAATTTTTGCCTTCGTTTTTTTGCCTTCGTTTTTTTTGCCTTCGGCGACCAAAGGACTACCGCCCTTTGGAAACCCGCACGTTG
>CAYJHE010000064.1:0-6674 GCA_964369675.1 uncultured Desulfovibrionaceae bacterium
CTTCTTCGCCAAATTCTGTGTCTAATTCTTCAATATAGGCTTCTGTGTCTTCAACGGTATCGTGCAAAAGGCCTGCACATACAGAATATTGGTCAAAGCCCATTTCTGCAAGTATGAGCGCAACATTTGCTGGGTGCATCAAATAAGGTTCACCTGAAAGGCGCAATTGTCCAGCATGAGCTGCTTCTGCGTATCTATAGGCGCGAGTAACGAGTTCTAAGTCGCTTTGATCGCTGTTTTTTTCTAAAGCATAGTTTATTTCTTCTATTGTGGGTAAGGAGGGGTGTGAGCGTCTATTAATCATTGCTTGCTGAATTTCTTCAGAACTCATTTCCTTAAAAAAATCTTCGTCTGTATAGTCTTCTGCTTCTATGAGGTTACCTTGAATATCTGAAACAATATCAGGTGCTTCTCCTAAAGATTGTGAAGCATTAATGTCTTTATTTGTGCTGTCTTGTAAAGCAGGATTTTTTTGTAATCTTGTGATATTTTGCATGGAGTATTTCTCTTTGTACTGCGTAAAAATTAAATAATAAAAGAAGCTGATTAGAAGTTTTTCTCAATTCAGAGATTTTTGGCAGAAAAAGTCAAGAAAAGTGAATTAAGAAAGTTCACTATTTATAAATCTGTAGGTCTTTAGGCACATACCATTCGTCAATATTGTAAGAAATTCCAGCAGGCGCAGGCACTATGTTTTTAAATCTTTTTTGCACCATAGGCAGGGCATAAGGAACATATAAGAAGATATAGGGCTGTTCTTCATGAAGAACTTCTTGAAATGTATGGTAAAATTTCTTTCTCTTTTCATTATCTAAGGTAGCGCGACCTTGCTCTAGCATAGAATCTACTTCTGCATTCTTAAAGCGCACAAAGTTTAAACCACCGTCTATGGCTGAGGAAGAATGCCAAACATTGAATGAATCAGGGTCTTGCAATATATTCCACCCAAGAATGGTTGCTTCAAAATTGCCTTTATGAATAAATTCGTTGATAAAAGCACTCCATTCAATGGTACGAATCTTCATTTCAATTCCTACTTTTTTAAAGTAAGCTTGAAGCAGTGTTGCAGTTTTTATGCGTAAATCGTTGCCTTGATTTGTGATAACAGTGAAGGAGAATATATGTCCGTCTTTTTCTAAAATATTATTTTTATTCAGCTTCCAGCCTGCTTCTGCAAGAAGAGTTTTTGCTTTTTCAACATCATAGGTATAAGGTGTTAGTGTGCTATTATACACCCATGTATTTGGCATGTAAGGCCCGACAGTTGGTTCGCCAAGACCAAGCAAGACACTTTTTATAAGAGTTTGTCTGTCGATAGCATAAGACATGGCTTGGCGCGTTTTTTTGTCTTTAAATAAGGCATTTTCTAAATTAAAACCAAAATAAGTATAGCTTGGTGAAAGGTATTTAAACTTATTCCAGTTTTCTGTCCAAGCTTTTGTATTTGTTTGTTTAAGGTATTGCTGTGGTGTTGGTGAAAAGAAATCTATTGCCCTATTTCTTGCTTCAAGAAAGATTGTCGAAGAATCGGGAATAATACGGTAAATGATTTTTGCTAAAGGAGGCTGACCTTTAAAATAATTTGGATTGGATTTGAGGGTGATTGAAGTGCCTGACTTCCATTCATCAAGAAGAAAAGGGCCTGCGCCAAGAGGATTTCGAGAAAAAGGAGTGCGCACAATATCTTGATTTTTAAGAATATGTTTAGGTAAAATTGACGCCATCCATGAAATGAGTGAGCGTGAATATACCTCATCATAAAAAACTTCAAAAGAAAACTTGCCTGTTTGTTTGTATTCTTTAATTGCTTTAAAATCGCCAGCATAGGCAGTTGGTGTTTCATCAGCTATGGTGAGCTTGTAGGTGAAGGTCACATCGTCAGCTGTGAGCTGTGTGCCGTCTTGCCAATAAACATCTTCGCGCAAAGTAAACTTGAGGTGCTTGCCCTCATCTAAGACTTCAAATGAAGAGGCTATATCTGGTATTATATTGTAATCTTTATCGTATTTTAAAACAGAAACAAAGATAAATGAGGCAATTTCATGCGATGCAGAGTCGGTTGAAAGTAGGGTAATGAGGTTAGAAGGTTCGCCTATTGAAGACATAACAAGAGTGCCACCCCTGTTTTCTTCTGCATAAATATCTGTATGTTTTTTAGCTGTTTCGTTAGCAAATAGTTCATTATCTTGAAGAAAAAAAGTGAAAGTAGTTAATATAAAAGCAATAAGGAATATTTTTCTCATAATCCTTTCCTTGTATTAATGAATTTTTAAGGCTTTTTGTGAAATTGTAGATTAAGAATATTCTAAAACTTTGTTCTTGTAAATAAAAATAAAAGCTAAAAAATGTTTGCTTATTTCTCGAGAAGGTCTGTATAAGCCAAAACAAGTCTACCTATAATTATTCTTTGCCAATCACCCAAGTAATCTTCTTTAAGAGAGTAAACCTCCGGAGGGCTTTGGGCTGTATTGTCGCTAGTGAAAATGATTGTTGTGTCGATACTTTTTTCTGAATGCTTTTTTTCTAGGATAGAAATTCTTCTAATAAAAATATGCCCTTGTGGGTCAGAAACTAAGAATAAACTATTAGAATTTTTTATGTTTTTATCGTTTCTATCAACAATAACAATGTCAGAGGGGCAAAGCAAAGGAAGCATACAAGTTGAGGTTTGTGCAAGGCGTACAGCTATAAGATTTGTTCTGCCAGAAAGATTTTGGCTCTCTATATTCAAAAGAAATGAACTGTGTTTATACGAAGAATCTTGAAAAAAAAGAGCGGCATTATGTTGTTCTATCAGTGGGATAGACAGATAATTTGTTTTATGTGCCATTGTTTGTGATAATGGCTGAGTAAGGGAGTTTTCAGATAAAGAAAACTCCTCGCTCTTTGAACTAAGTTGACTTGGAACAAGAAGCTTTGCGCCTATATGTTTTAAAAAAGGCTCTATTTTAGAAAAAGAGGGAATACGCTCGCCCTTAATCCATTTATACACTGTTTGTTCATGTATTCCTATGCTGCGAGAAGCCTCGCTGATATTTCCTTTATACTGTGTATCTATATAGTCTTTGAGAAGAGCTATGGCAGAATTAATCAAGCTTTGCATAAAATATTTCCTTATATTGCTGATGAATAAATGATTTTTCCTTTTGTATTTAAGTGAAAAAGAAAAAAAATTATACAAAAGTAAAAATTTAACTTGCGTATAATTATACTTTTGTATATAAATATAGTCAAGGAAATTTTTAGAAGATAAATTTAAATCTAAAATTAGATATTTTTTAATCAAATTTGATATTTCAAAAAAATATTAAATTTAAACACTTTATATTATAGCTAATCGAAATTTTTCTCTAAAATATCCCTGAATTTGCTTAAAAATACAAAAAAAATATATAATAGAGCTATTTTAATATTGACTAAGAGATATTTCTGTAATAGATATATATGTAGATTATGCATAAAGTATGAATTTTGAGTTAAATTATTTAAATAAAGTAAAAGTATTCTGAAGTGTAATGTAAAATGTATGATGAAATGAATTAAAGTCGGATAATTTGAAAATGAGATCAATTGAGGGAATAAGAAAAAAGAGTGTGTTGGTTTTATTCAAAGCTTTGTGATATGTGTATGGGTTAGGGGAGGGGAAATCATTAACAGTTGCAGTCTAGAAAGTATGTTCAGTAATAGTTGATTATTATTCTACATACATTGAAAATTTTATCGTTGAGCCATTTTGAATGCTCTTGTGAAATAAAAGGAGATTGAATTATGTGATACTTTAAATAAAAGTGTAAGAAAAGAATTGAAGGCTATTAATGGATATAGCTTAGAATGGAATGCATATAGAATTATTAGAACGTGATACAGGTTTAAGTAGAGTTAGGGTAAAGAGACTTGTTGGCTAGCTTTTGCTTTTTTGAGAATAGGAAGCTAGTATATATTAATTGTAAAGTTTTTTGCTTGTTTTATACAAATGTATAAAATTGTTTTCTTGAAGTGTTTATTTAGTGTTTTAATTTTTTTAATTGTTATTTTAGTGTTTTACAAGTATTTATACTATTGTATAATGTATAAAATTTCTTTCTAGCTAAATTTTGTTTGAGCTTTCTTGATGTAGTTAGTTTCAAACTTGCAGCAACTTCTTTTCTTAGAGCAGTTTAAAATACCTGAGCTTGCTCAATGCTAAAACGACAGAAGAAAAAGCAATTAGTAGTATAAAACTATATTTTCTTGCTTTTTGCGCTTCTTTCTTGCTACGCTCAAATCAAGTCTTTAGAGCATTTATGAAGTATTTTATTTAAAACGCTCTTCTATGCCGACTTGTGTTTAGCCCATTTAATTTTGTTTATCTGTGTATGTATAATGCGGATTAGAGATGATTGAGAGGTTATTGATATGAATAAGAAAAAAAGAATTAACTCTAATAAAACAACGAGCAATATTGTCAATTGTAGTTTCGATTTGTACGAGGAAGAGCTACCTAGCTACCACAATGAATTTATGCAATTTTTAAGTAATGAGCCAGAGCTTGAAGATGCTCAAATGGTGAGAGCACTGACACATGATGAAATTTTTCCTTCAAATAATACTGTAAAAAAACAAAAAAATATTCTTGTGCATGAAGATGTGCAAGTGCACAAGCAAGACATTTCTGTTCAAAGTGTTCATGCGTATCTTCCTTCAACTAACTATACAGTAGTAGCATCGCCTACAAGCTATACAGTTGTAGCACCGCGTCATCTACGCTCTCTAGCTGAAATATGTAAAACTTATGGCAAAGGCAGAGAGAGCGTGAAAAAGTGGTTTGATGAGGGCGCGCCAATTGCATTTGATGGCTTTAGTTATTTTTCTGAATACCACGCTTTGCAAAATTGGTTAGTTGAAAGAGGCAGAAAATTAAAAAATCAATAATAATTATTTTATTTGCTTACTATTGTCAATATACCTTATTTGATGATATTTATTGTTATTTACGTCTATTTGCGAATGACTTTAAAAGTATGTGTTAATACAAAGGCATGCAGGGAACAAATAAAGATGTGCGTGAAAGCTATCTTTCTAAGCATCTTTCTTGGTAAAGCTAAGATTTGTCCCTGCATGCCTTTATTATTAATTTCAAATGTAAGGAGAGTTTGAGGAAATCAAAAAAAGGCCTCTTTTGTGTCAAGTGTGTAAATAGTTTTAACATGTTGAATGTATTATACAATACAGGGGGTTATATGAGAGATATTGATACAGTGATTATACATTGCTCTGCGACAAAGCCAAGCCAAGATATAGGCGTTCAAGAAATTCGTAGATGGCATATAGAGGAAAATGGCTTTTTTGATGTTGGTTATCACTTTGTTATACGAAGAGATGGAAGCATAGAAAACGGCCGCCCTTTAGAAAAAATAGGCGCTCATTGCAAGGGGCGAAATCAAACTTCGCTTGGAATATGCCTTGTAGGGGGACTTTCAGAAGAAATGAAGAGTGAAAATAATTTCACGCATGAGCAAATGGAATCATTAAAGGTGTTGATAAAGCATTTGAAAGCAAAGTTTTCTCTTGAAGGAATTTATGGGCACAATCATTTTAGCCCAAAAGAATGCCCATGTTTTGAAGTAGGTTCGTGGTTGAGAAAGAATGAACTTTTATAATTAATACAGAATGTTATTAGGAGGATTTATGAGTATTGGCTTAATGGTTGGCGGAATTTCCTCCTTGCTGGTCAAGGCATTGGATTTTTTTGATGGTGACGATAAGAGGCAAGCTGAGTTAGCGCTTAAGGAACTTGATAATATACAATTACAACTTATGGGGCAGCAGTCAATAAACAAGGCTGAAGCAACGCATAGAAGTGTATTTGTCGCAGGGTGGCGACCTTTTATAGGTTGGGTTTGCGGCGCAGCTTTATGTTTTGAATTTATATTACGTCCATTTTTACAGTATTTTTTTCTAATACACTATCCTGAAGTTGAATTTATTCCTAGTATTTCAGATGTTTTACTAGAACTTGTTTTTGCAATGCTTGGCATTGGTGGCTTGAGGTCATTTGAAAAATATAAAGGAGTTTCAAAATGATACAAGAATTTATTTCATTATTGAGGTCCTATTCAACATCACTTTTTCATGACTGGGAAATACAAGCAGTGATATTTTGTTTGATTGGTCTTTTGTCAGAATTTACTGGAATTTCAATTGTTTTGGTCTACATATTCTTTGCTGCCTTGCTCTTTGATTTTCTTTTAGGCATTGCTACAGCATTAAAATACAAAGCTTTTTCTTACAAGAATTTTAAAAAAGGAATAACAAAAATAGTGTTTTATGTTTTTTATATTATTTTGATGAGCTGGGGAGACAGAGTTTTGCATGAAGTTTTCTTGCTTCCTCAAGAAAAATATTACTTGGCAATGTGGCTTACAGCTTCGATTATATTTACAGAATTATTAAGTATTATAAAGCATTGCAGTATGTTAGGATTGCCGATTCCAAGTTCTATGTTCTTTATTTTGTCAAAAGCAAAGAAGTCGTTTGAATCTTCTGTTTCTCAAAATTTGGAATATTCTTCACCAGAAGAATATTATGAAGGAAAGGGGTAAATATTAAAGTAATAGGTCAACTTTTAAGTTAAATATCTATTTTATTTCAAATAGATGTAATTCTAAATTGAGAGGTTGAATATGAGTAGCAAA
>CAYJHE010000064.1:6684-9707 GCA_964369675.1 uncultured Desulfovibrionaceae bacterium
AAAAAAACCCCAAAATAAAAATAATTAAATTGAAAGAACAAGAAGAGCAATTAAACTCTCCCTCGTGTGTTCAACAAAAAAATAAGGCTTTGCGTTCTTGTGAAGACATTATGCTCGATATTCAAGGTGTTAAAGAAAATGCATTGAGTGAAGGCGATTATAAAACAGCATTAAAAGCTATAGAATTAGAGGGTAAACAATTAGCTTTGTTTTCACAACATATTGAAAATAATGACAAAAATAATAATAAAAATGAAAATGATGAAGTAAGTACAACTATTAAAGATTTTCTTAGCTCCTTAGACGGTGAAGAGGAATAAAGTATATTCCCTTTAAATTGTTCAATAAAACAATTGAAAGAACTTTTGAGAATTTCGAGGATTTTTATGAATAGAGAAGACGTTTTACAAATATATGCGAAAGTGAGTAATGATAGTGAAATCAAAGAATTGGCTAAAACCGACCTTTTCTTTTTGTTGATGTGCTTGATGGGACGAAAGGATATGAATAACGATTTTCTTTTTGAAAGATGTAGAGAAGTTCAAAAAAATCCAAATGGTTATCTTGATTTATGGGCAAGAGAACACTATAAGTCAACTATCATTACAATTGGTCTAACTATTCAAGATATTTTAAATAATCCAAATATCACTATAGGTATATTCAGCCATACGCGTGCCATTGCAAAGGAATTTTTGAAACAAATTAAAAGAGAATTTGAAACAAATAGCTTATTACAAAAACTTTTTCCGCATATATGCAAACCAACATCAAGGGAAACTCGTGCAATATCAAGAACATGGAGTGAAGAAAAGTTTTTGGTGAAGCGTAAGAATAATCCTAAAGAAGCTACGCTTGAGGCATGGGGTTTGGTTGATGGACAACCAACAGGTAAGCACTTTGATATATTGATTTATGATGATGTGGTGACACTTGAAAGTGTTAACACCTCAGAGCAAATCAAGAAGACAACTGAGGCATGGAGACTTTCGCTCAATCTTGGCGCACGAAAGGGTGTTATACGCATGATTGGGACACGCTATCACTTATTAGATACTTATGCAGAAATTATAAAGCAAGGTTCTGTTATTCCAAGGATTTATCCTGCTACTAAGGACGGTACAGAGTCTGGCGAACCTTTATTTCTTGACAAGGAAAGTTTAGAAAAAAAGCGAAGAGATATGGGAGCTTATGTGTTTGCTTGTCAGATGTTGCAAAATCCAAGGCAAGATAAGATGCAATCTTTTAAGTCTGAATGGCTGAAATTTTGGCAGCCAGAAGTGAAGCATTATCTATCTATGAATAGAATAATCTTGGTTGACCCTGCAAATAGTAAGAAGAGCAATTCCGACTACACAAGTATGTGGCTTGTAGGAAGGAATTTTGATAATAAATACTATGTAATTCGCATGCTTAGAGATAGGCTAAACCTTTCTGAAAGAACAAGAACCTTATTTGAGCTTGTGCGCAATTATGATGTGCAAAATGTTGCCTACGAACAATACGGTGTGCAGGCTGATATAGATCATATAAAGAGTGAAATGCAAAGACATTGTTACCATTTTAATATTTTGCCTGTTGGTGGCAAGATGGCAAAAAAGGACAGAATTAAGCGTTTAGAAACTGACTTTGAACAAGGTGATATTTTCTTGCCAACTACTTGTCATTATAAGACGTGTGAAAATAGTTTTGAAGATATGACACAGATTTTTATCAATGAAGAATACTTATTATTTCCGATGTCTGCGCATGATGACATGCTTGATGCTCTTGCTCGTATACACGATGTAGAATTAAATGCGCCTAAACAATTTGAATTACAACATAAACATATTAAATCACGTTCTGATTACGATATTTGGCAGAGGAGATAGTCATGCTTACTTTAGAAATTCGCACTCTTGATAGCACGAATAAAGATCTTTTGTGTGATTATTATGAAAAACTTGAAGAAGAAGGGCTTTTATCGATTTTTTTATACGAAGACACTTCTTTGCAAAACTTCTTAGACTTTTGCTATAAAAAATGGATTTATCTTTGTTTTTTAGACGATTCTTTAGCTGGTTTTACACTTTTCAATAATTTTTGTGGAAAGTCTGCCTTCTTTCATTTTTGTATGTTCAAAAAAGGCATTCCCTATACCTTGGATTTTGGGAAGATGATATTTGAAACTGTCTTTAGAAAAAATGACTTAGAGCTTATTTTTGGGCTAACTCCAAAGGTTTATAGGCATGTATTTCCTGTTTTGGAAAAAATAGGCATGCAAAAAACCTTCACTATTAAAGAGGCATGTCGTGTGAGAGGTAGGGCAAGGGAGGGAATAGTAAGTTATATTTCAAAAGAAGACTTTTATAAAGTCAAGCATAGTAAAAATCAAGAGGAGAAGAAAGATGAAGGTAATTACAAAGATTGTTTATGATGCAAAGGGCAGGGTTTTATGCGAAGAAAGTTTTGAATATAAGGGCTTTATTGCTTATTGCGGAGGAGGCGGTAAGGGTTCAACACCTGAAATCACTCCGCCGCCAGAACCTGTGCAAAAAGTGCAAACAAAGTCAATAACAGAAAGTGCGCAAACTGCAAGGCAAAACCAGCAAGAAAAAGCACTTAAAGCAAAGGGAATCATGTCAAGCATTTTGACAAATAACGAAGAAGAGCAAAGTGTACTGTCAAGCGCAAAAACTGAGGTAAATTCGAAGAGCCTCTTGGGACAATAGTATGACAATAAATGAAAGAATAGATGAAATTCAAGTGCTTTATGAAGATTTGAAGATAAAAAGATCTTCTTGGCTATCGTATTGGCAATTATTGGCTGAAAACTTTGACGCAAGAGGTTTTAGGTATAGCGAGCTGTATAATGAAAATAATCAAGTGCTTGTAAATAAAAAGCTTGTTAATACTTCGCCTGTGATTGCTGCAAGAACACTTGCTGCTGGCATGCAAGGAGGAATGACTTCTCCTGCAAGACCTTGGTTCAACCTTCGCGTTCCGCATAGCTATAGTGCGCCACGCAAAGGAGAAAATGG
>CAYJHE010000064.1:9807-12156 GCA_964369675.1 uncultured Desulfovibrionaceae bacterium
AGAAAATGGGCAAATAGCAAGAACTGAAAATGGGCATGAAAATGAGCTACGAAGTCAAGCAGACGTAGAGCAAGAGGTGATGGAATATATAGATCAAGTAAGCGAACGTATGCGCATTATTTTTCAAAATTCTAATTTTTATAATGTGATGTTCCAAGCATATCAGCAACTTGGGGTTTTTGGTTCTGCATGTATTTTAGAAGAAGCCAGTCTTGATGGATTTTGCTTTACCTGCATGCCCGTAGGCTCTTATGTTTTTGATGTGAACGCTAAAGGCTATGTTGACACATTAATTAGGAAGATTTGGCTTGATTCTCGCCAGCTTATACTTGAATTTGGTGAAGAATGTTTGCCTGAAAGCCTCTGTTCAGAAAAAGCTATTAAAAGCAGGCAAAAGTATGAGGTATTTCACGCTATAATGCCTGATAATGCGCATACAAAGAGCTATCTATCGCTCTACTATATGAATAGAAAGGATAGTGAGGGAATGTATATTATCTTGCGTGAAAGTCATTTTGATTCGCAGCCATTTTTTGGTGTGCGTTGGGACGTTCAAGCAGGTGATATATATGGTAAAAGTCCTGCTATGGACGTGCTTGGCTCAGCTATGCTTTTGCAAACAGTTGAAATGGACACAGCCGAAGGTATACACAAACAAGTAAATCCGCCTGTAAACGCACCGGCAGAGCTGCAAGCAATAGGTGTTGACCTTTCTGCTGGAGCAGTAAACTTTGTTTCAAATAATTTGGGTACGCATGTTGGCGTTGTGCCTACTTTACAAGTAAATCCAGATGTCAATGCAGCTCTTATGTATATACAAAAAATAGAAAGTGAAATTCAAACAGGTATGTATAATGATTTATTTCGCATGCTTATTGGTTCTGACCGAAGGCAAGTGACAGCGACAGAAATTGCTTCAAAGGAACAAGAAAAGCTTATCTTGATAGGGCCAGTTTTAGAGCGTTTGCAAGATGAATTATTCAACCCACTTATCAAAAGAACTTTTGAATTGATGGAAAAATACAATGCTTTACCGCCATTACCAAAAGTTTTGGAAAATGAAGGTCTTAAGGTTGAATTTGTTTCAACATTAGCCCAGGCACAAAAAATTGTCTCCACTTCCTCTATAGAGCAATTGATGTCTTTTACAGCCTCCTTTGCGCAAATGAAGCCTGAAATACTCGATAGGGTAAATACAGATATAGTCATGCAAAAGTATGCTGAATATTTAGGCACAGATGCATCTTTATTACTTTCAAATGAAAAGGTAGAAGAAGTGCGCAGGCAAAGAAAGACTTTAGAGAATGACAGTATTGCAAGTCAGTCTGTGAAGGATTTAGCTCAAGTGGCAAATACCTTGTCAAAAACTCCCATAGACAAAGGCAATGCTCTTGACGTGTTAATAGGTGGATTAGGGCAACTTTGATATTTTGAAATGTAGGCAGTGTGTATGAAAGAAAAAGAGCAAATAAAAAAAGTGATTAAAGATTTGATGGCAAGGCAAGAAGGAAGAATTTTTCTCAAAGCCTTGCTAGAAACTTCAGGAATATTCAAGCCCATACAATCAAGTGATAAAGAGATAGTTATGTATTATGAGGGAAAAAGGGCTTTTGGACTTGATTTAGTAAAGACTATAAATAGCGAAAACAAAGACAATTTGTCGAAATTATTGAAAGTAGAAGAATAAGAGAAAAGAGAAAAGAGAAGAAAAAGAGAAAAAAGCATAAAGTGCGCACTTATGCAAACACACGATTGAAAAGCTTGAATTTAATGAAGAATAAAAAAAGGAGAATGTATGAAAGGTTTAAATAATGTATTAAAAGGAAATTCAAAAAAAATGTCATCTGTGAGAACTTCTTCTGTAAAAGATGTTTCTGGGCAAGAAGATGAAAAGAAAAGAGAAGACACATTTTTTGAGCGTGAAAAGCAAGAGCAAAGAGAAAGAGGCAAGGCTGAGGAATTTGAAAAAGACACCTTGCTTGTAAGTGAAGAAGAAACAACAGAAGATGTTGAAATCGAACTTCCTGAAAGCTATGGAAAAGAAGAAGTTGAAGCGATAAAGGCCTTTGCAAAAAACTTAAAGCTGAGCAAAGAACAAGCAATGGCTTTGTCAAAACTTTCAAAACAGTTAGAGGAAAATTCAAGGCAAAAGCAAGTAGAGCAGCAAAAAGCATGGGAAGAAGAACTTGAAAACGATAGTGAAGTCGGTAAAAAGAATTTCTTAAAAAATCTTGAATACGCAAAAATTGCTTTGCAAAAATTTGATACAAATAATGAATTAAAAACCCTGCTCAATGAAAGTGGCTATGGCTCGCATCCTATTGTTGTAAAATTCTTTATTAATTTAGG
>CAYJHE010000065.1:0-12117 GCA_964369675.1 uncultured Desulfovibrionaceae bacterium
CAGCAATAAGCGGTGAGCCAGCATCTACAGGCTTATTATCAAAATACACAGCAAAAATTAAACCTGTGATACCCGAATAAGAAAGTGCGGCTTCTCTTTTCATACGCGACATAATAAATAAATCCATGCCCTCTGAAACTGTCACAGCTCTACAACCTGAAACTTTTACCTTTGTATCGATGTCTGGTTTGAAATAGTAAGTTGCTCTTTCAGGCGCTTCAAAGAGGTAGAGAGATTTTTTAAGAATAATATCAACAACTTCTCTTTTCGATAAGAAGTGACGTACTGTTGCTAATGTTGTGCCTGCTTCAACAAATTGTCCTTCGTATTGTGAATAGATTTTTGAAATCACGCCTTTTTCTGTTGTTCTTATAGGCTGAGGATTATTTTCTCTTGTGATAGTGGCAATTGCCGTTGCTGGGATTTCCTTGAAGGTTCCGTGTGCAGAAAGAGCTTCATCGCCTTCTTTTATTTCTTTGAAGGTGATTATGCCTGTGTGTGGGCTTTTGATTTCTACTTCGCGGTAAGGCGCTGCTTTTATTTCTTCTAATAATTGTGATACATCAAACATAGTGTATACCTTATATATTAATTGTTAACAGTGAAAGTGTGGATTATCTGTAATAGAGGTTTTTTCCGCCCATGGTGAACATGGCTTGCATGAGATTTTTACGCACATCTCTTCTGTCCCAAACACCGTGAATATGTCCGCGTGAAAGGGCTTTATAGCAGTTGTGGTAGTCAGGCGCGATGTCTACACCTGTAGTTTCTTTGATAACGCCTTTACCTGCAAATCCTATATTAGATGAACGTATAGCAAATTGATATGGCGAACAACCGAGGAAAGAAGCAAGAGGGCCTGCATAAGAATTGTGGTCGTGTAAAACAAAGTAAAGACCACCAGCGTCTATATAGCGGCGCACAGCGATTGTACATCTTGGCATTTGCATAACACCATTTGTGCCTTCTTGAATACGAATACCTGCTGTTCCGTGCACATAAGCAAGGAAAGGCACTCTTTTGCGCTCGGCTCTTTCGGCTGCTTCTGTGAACTTATTACCTTCTGCTGCACCAACTGAACCACCGCGGAAAGGCGAAATGAGAGTTGCGCATACTAAATCAATGCCGTCAATCTTTGCATCAAAGGTAATGCATGAGGATTTTAAGCCTGTTTTTGCTTTTGCGTCTTCTAGTCTTTGTGAGAAATTGTGGAAAGAAAGTGGATTGCCTGCTTCTATTTCGCTATTAAATTCTCTGATAGAACCTTCATCAAAACAGTTGAGCATCATCCATTGATATTCCATAGGGAAGTGGTGACCACAAGTTGTACATACACCTGCAAATTCATTGAATAAGTCAGGAGCCCAAATATCAAGACAGCCATGTGTTTTTGAATTTGGACAAGTGACAGCTCTGTCTTCTTTTGCACGACTGCTCACCCAAGTCCAAGTGCCTTTTCTCTTGTCGGCATCATTCCATGCAGAAAGAGAAGTCAATTCGTTTTCAGAAATATTATTTTGCTTGTCATCGCGAAGCTGGTCGCCAAGTCTGTAAATAGCTCTTCTAAAAGGAGCAAAAGCACTTTTACGCAAGAAAGAAAGTTCAGCTGCCACTTCTTCAATAGTGTGCCCAAGGTTCTTTCTTTTTTGACTGCAATATCTATTAACTGCTTTTGAAGTCTTTTCCCATGGCTTTTCAATGAACTTTTCACGAACAGCACGCACAACAGAACGGTTGTCAATAAAGGCATTCTTTGTTGCTTGTAAGAATTTTTTCTGTCTTTTAATAACAAGTTTTCTGCGCTCTTTTGTAGTCAATCTCCAGCGAACTTTCACTTCATCTAACTTCATTTCAGTTGCTGTTTGCTTGCGAAGTGAACGCGCTCTAAGGGAGAAAGGTGAACGTATTGATAAAACAGCTTCGTCAGTTGCTCTTATCATTTCTTGACGTAGTGCACGGAAGAAGTCGTAATGGTTTGGTCTTGCGCCAAGAATTGGTTCTTGAATAATTCTGTCTATGTAGCCAAATTCAAGATTATCTTTTGCTGTGAGGTGAAGGTTTTGTGCGCAAAGTTCAATAAGTTCAGGAGTGGCTCTTTGCCCACCACGCAATCTGCCTTCAATAGCAGCTGCGCCTTCAGGTGAAATAACGGAATAGTAACCGTGTGAAAACATAAGTCTTCTATCTGCAAGCGCGATAGCTTCTGCACCGCCTGAACCACCTTCGGAAAATACCGCAATAAGTGGAACTGTGAGTCCTGCCATTTCATACAAGTTCTTTGCGATTTGCTGAGCTGCGCCAGGATATTCTTCGACTGGATAGGCGCCAGGTGTAAATACAAAGGTGTGAATTGGAATGCCTTCTGTTTCGGCAACTTTCATATAGTGCAAGGCTTTTGCATTGCCTTCTGGCTTTGCAGAACCGCCATTACGGTATTCTTCACCATGCCCTTTTTCATGCCCAATAACCATAACTTGCTGGTGAGATAATTTCTTACCTGACTTTCTTGTTATAGTTGCTCTTGCAATGATGATAGCTGGGTCGATAGTGAGTTCATCTTGCCCTGCGATTTCTGTGAAGTTATCATAAACATTTTCCAAAATATCTCTAAGGCATACACGTTGTGAATTTCGCACAATGCGCACCTTATCCATTGGTGTCAGTCTTTCTTCAAGCTTGCCTTCAATAAAACCAAAGAGGTCTTCTGAAGTTTGCACACTTTGTTCAAGAGTTTCAGCATTGCCCTCTTTAAGCGATGCTTCAAGCTCAGCTAGGCGGTCAGACAAGATGTTGACATCTTCTTCATGTTTGCCCGCAAATATATCTTTAATATAGGAAAGGCGATTTTTTAAGGCCTGTATTTTCTTTTCAAATTCTTTCATTCTCTTATTTCCCTTTTACATTCATTTGACAAGGATTAGTAATTTAAGGATTAGTGACTTGTGGCTGCAAATTCTAAAATTGAAGGAGTTTTCTCTTTTAAAAATGCCACATTTGACTTGAGTGATTCATTTTGTAAATTCTTTCCTTCAAGCACTAAATTATTCAAAAATTCTAAACCACGCTTTTTCACTTCTTCAATATCCTTGCCCCAAATAATCGCTAGTGCAAGGTTAGGGTCAAAGTCAGTTGGGATTTCATAAGCTCTGTCAGTCGGGATATGTGTGTGCAAGTGTAGCCAAGGTTCTTTTTTATAGCTAAACTTCTCGATCTTGCCTACCCATGGAGTAAAGTTATTTTCAGGAGCTTCTGCAATTAAACGGTATTCTATTCCAACACCGTCAAAGCTCACATCGTCTTGTGTGTAACCAAGGTCTTCACCAAGTCCGATGCGGATTTGCTCAGCAATGATATTGACTTCATTACCGTCTTTGCGAGCTATGCAGCCTGAAACACCATTTTCCACTTGTATGCGTGTGTTTACTTCCATTAAAAATGGCTTGCCATCGCGTGTAACAATCCATTCCCATGTACCCACATTATCATAGCTCACTTCTTTTGCCATAGCTATAGAATATTTTGTAATATCATCAAGCACTTGCTGTGCATCAAAGCCATATTCAATGGCATTTGGCGCAAAACCAGGTGCTATTTCAAGTCTTTTTTGTAAGCCTGTTGACTGAATTGAACAGTTACGAGTTCCAAAATGAACTGGATTTTTACCGCTTCTGTCAGACACAACTTGTACTTCTAAGTGGTTGAAATCAGTAACTCTTAGTTCAATAAGCACGCCTTCATCTTTAAATTGGCGTAGAGCATAGTTGCGTATACGGCGATAAATTTGGCGGAACATATCAATATCTTCCACTTCTTCAATACCCATACCACCACCGCCGGCAGAGGCTTTCACCAATACACGCGGCTTAGACACACCTTGTTGAAGCTGAAAATCATAAAGGGAACGTGCAATTTTTTCTGCTTCCATCTCGTCATAAATTGGCTTGTCAGAACCTGGAACTGTTGGCACATCAAGTGAACGCGCTAATCTTTTTGTGTTGATTTTATCACCAAGTTCGCGAATAACTCTCCATGATGGTCCAATGAAGATAAGTTTACGAGTGCGCTCTGTAACTCTTCTTGCAAATCTGAAATCTTCTGCAAAAAAGCCATATCCTGGGTGAATAGCAGTTGCTTCTGCCTTGTCTGCAATGGAGAGAATTTCGTTTGCATCGTGGTATGAAGAAACCTTATACACTTCGCCTTTAAGTTCTCTTGCAAGGCGCACATGCCCTGACTCTTGATCGCTTTCGGTGTATACACAAACAAATTCGTGCCCTAAGAGCTTGCACGCTTCAGCTATACGAACTGCAATCTCACCTCTATTCGCTATTAAAATCTTGTGTTCTGACATAATTTTCCTATCATCGAAAAGTAGATATTATTTTTTATTAAAATTAATTAGACGTAGTTGTACCTTGTTTTTCCCAAAGGAGCAAGTATTTAATCGTAGGTTTAAAAATTTTTACATCTATATTTTAGCTATTTTTCATATATTTTATAAGAACTTAGAAAATGTAAATTTTTTGTTTCTTTTTGTTACAATTTGTAATATATTTTTTTCTTTATCTTTGCTCAATCAAGGAAATTTTGCTATACATAAAATGAAAATGTAGCTATAGCAATAAGGCGGATTGAAATGCAATCGTTAAAAGTGAGCATGGAAGAAAGTAATCAAAAGCTTTTCAACTTTCTTCAAAGAAGGCTTGAAGTTTCGCAAAGCCAAACACATAAGTGGATTCGTTCAGGGCAAGTGCGCATCAATGGGAAGAGATGTAGTGCCTATGATAAAGTGCAGGCAGATGATGAAGTGCGCATTCCGCCTTTTGCTGTTTTGAAGACTTGCGCACAAATAGAGAATAAAAAAAGCATTTCCCCCTCTTCTTTTGTAGAAAATACTGTGCCACTTAATGAAATAATTGTATATGAAGACAGTGACTTACTTGTTATCAACAAACCTTTCAATCTGGCAGTGCAGGGAGGAAGCAAGCAAGACTTCTCTCTTGTTGACTTACTCAAAGCTCACTATACTCAAGCTTCCTTTGCCCCTACCCCTGCACACAGACTTGATAAGCAAACAAGTGGAATCCTTCTTATTGCTAAATCTTACAATATGTTACAACATATTCATACAGCGCTACAAGACAAAGAAAATGCGCAAGTGCAAAAACTCTATTTAGCACAAGTGCGCAATAAGGCTTCTTCTAAACTATTAGAAGGACTATGGAAAGACAGAATAGTGACAGAAAAAAACAGTAAGGCTTATGAGAAAATCTGTCTCACAAAGGATATACACAAAGGACAAGAGGCTCTTTCAAAAGTGAGAATTTTAGAAAGCAGTGCAAAGTTTTCACTGCTTGAAATCGACTTAATCACAGGACGAAAGCACCAAATCCGTGTGCAGTGCGCAGAACGTAATTACCCTATAATTGGCGATATAAAGTACGGAAGTGAAGAAGAAAAAAATTCCAAAAGAATGTACTTACATGCCTATAAATTTATTTTTGATGGGCAGGTTTTTGTTGCTGAGAATAAGGATTTTGAAAGTGTTTATGGGGAATAGTTTTAATGACTAGACTCCACGTCAAAGCTTCGCTTTTCCTCTGAGTGACAAAAAATATTATATCTATTTCAGTCACTCAGAGGAGGACAAAGCCCTACATGAGAATCCATGCCTTTAAATTTCAAACAATATGAGGCAATACTTAAACATTATGAAATAAAAAAATTTTATCTAGTAGGGGAAAGCATTGCTTTCCCCTTTTCCATACTTAACTGGCGAGCAATGCTCGCCCCTACGAAAATACAGTATTTTCATTCTCTTATAAAGAAACTAAGCCTTAACCCTCTTCACATAAAAATACACAAGCCCTATCATCACAAAACCTGCTATATTTGTATAATTATTTGGAATAAATAAGCAAACTCCAGCAAGTGCCGTAAAAACTCTTTCTACAAGTGAAAGCTTTTTCACAAAAAAGCCTTCCATTGTGACTGAAGTCATAAAAAGAGCGCAAAAACTTATAGCAAAGGCGAATAAAGCTGGTAGCAAACCCTTTTGCATAAGTAATTCAGGTCTATAGACAAAGAGAAATGGAATAATAAATCCAGCCATACCAAGTATAAATGCCTGTATAGACGTCTTATAAAAAGAGGATTTTGCAATACTTGCTGCTGCATAAGCTGCTATACCTATTGGCGGCGTGATAAAGGAAATAATCGCAAAGTAGAACACAAAGAAATGCGCTGTAAGAAGGTCTACGCCAAAGTCGATAAGTATAGGCGCGCACACAAGGGCAACCATACTATAAGCGGCAGTTGATGGCAGACCTGTGCCAAGCAAGAGTGAAGCAAGCATAACCATACATAATATAAAGAAAAATGAATTTGAGAAGTCAAGCAAAACATGTGCAAATTGTACGCCCACACCTGTCATACTCACAATACCTATGATAATACCTGCTGTCATACAAGCAACACTAACAAGTATGCAAGTTTGCGCAGTTGAAAGTATAACCTTCTTTATTTCAGCTAAGGGAAATCTTTTTTCTATGAATATCACTTGCCCAAAACCAATAATGATGAGCAAAGCCATTGCAAAGAGCACTGCAAATTGTGCTGACAGTTCTTCAATTAATAACAAATAAATCAAACAGATAAGAGGTAAAAAGAGAAGTGATTTTTGAAATGTGGATTTCTCTTTTTTGCCTTCGCTGCATGTTTCTGTTAAGGAAACAGCTTCAGTTTTGTGCGCACTTACTTTATTAGGGTCAATGTCCTTTGCGCACTTTGCATCTTCAGTCAAGTTACTTGCAAGAACTTTCTCTTCTTGCGCAAAAGAAAGCTTGCAAGCATGAAGGTAGGTAGAAAAGAAAAGCGAAGCATAGTAAAGAATAGCAGGTAACACAGCTGCCATAGCGATGATAGAATAATTTATGCCAGACATATCAGCCATAACAAAGGCAACCGCACCCATAACAGGAGGTGCGATCTGCCCGCCTGTAGAAGCAACCGCTTCAATTGCGGCCGCATACTTACGGCTATAGCCAACTTTTTGCATAAGTGGAATAGTAAAAGTGCCCGTTGTCATCACATTTGCAACAGCAGAACCATTAATTGTGCCCATGAAGGCAGAAGACAAAACAGCAGCTTGCGCAGTTCCGCCCTTCATTCTTGAAGTCATCTTATAGGAAAAATCAATAAAAACCTTACCCGCACCAAAAACATCAAGTAATTCACCAAAAAGAATATAAAGACCAACAAAGTTGACCACAGCACCTACAGGCGAAGCAAAGATACCACCTAAACCCCAGCCTAAATATTGCGCTATAGACATAGCATCATAGCCCTTATGTCCCCAAATTCCGTCTATGTAATTTCCAAAGTAAGCAAAACAAAGAAAGAAAAGCCCAATAAAGGCAAGCATATAGCCCACTTGTTTTGCAGTGCAAAATAAAATAACAGCAATCAATATCCATGTGATATGCGAATCAAACTCTAAAATACCAAAGATACCCTTATCCAAGATAGCATCTGTACCACTTCCGCTAATATAATAATAGGCGCAATAGGTGACTATGAGTGTAAGAATGCCATAAAAGACTTTTGCTATTGACTTTTCTTCTGCATTAACTCTGTACAATAGCCAGAGAATCAAAACAGCAAAAACAAAGAGCACACGCTGCATAAATACATGTATACCTGTTCCAAAGCCAAGATAAAGCAGTAAAACAACTAAAAATACCGATAAAACAAAAATAATCTTATTCAAAACACTTTGCATGTTAATCCTTTAAAAGTTCAGCAGTGAAAATATAAAAAGTACATTCATCCCAATTTTCTTTTACTTCCCCAGCATTTAGGCCTGCTTTTTGGGCTAAATGCAATAGCATTTCTTCCCTATTCCAGCCTTGTTCTGTAGCGACATGTGGCAAGAAAACAGCAGAATTCTTTCCCTTTTGTAAAATAACACCATGCTTGCCTACTTCTATATCTTTATAAGAAATAATAGGCGCAAGAGGCGATAAAACCGAAACTTCAACATCAATATAAGGCAATTCTTCTACTGTGACTTTTGGAAAGCGTGGGTCTTCGAGTGCGGCTGAATAAGCACGATGAATGAGTGAATCTATCAAAGGTCTTTGCGGTATAATATCACCTATACACCCGCGTAAATGCCCATTTTTTTCTAAGGTAACAAAGACAGCACACTGTTCTTTGAATTTTTCAGGCACAGTGTCGTAATCAACCTTCGCAAGCTGGTCGTACTGCACAGAATAGTGCACACAAGCCTTTGCTATGTCAACAATCATCTGCTTTTCTTCGCTTGAGAAGCGGCTTTGCTCTTCACTTGTAAGTTCAGGTAACTTTGCACAAAAGCCTTTCTTCCAATCAGAAAAAATCATAGCAGAAAGATAAGAAACAGAATGCGAATAATCTCCAAGATTTTCAGCAGAAGTGGTGTAGGCAATTTGCTCAGCCTTCACTTTTTCGGGCATAAGTGTGAGCAAAAATTTGAGCGCAACATGACCGCATACAGTAGCCTTTGTTCTTTGTATCACCTTTTCAAAAAGCCCAATATCATGGCTTGCAAAAGCCTGATAGACATTTTGGTCTAATTGCTCAAGATTTGCTTTAATATCTTCTGTGAAAGGTAAATAGCCAAAATTTGCGCCATAGTGTGTGAAATCAGTGCTCACAATAAAGAGTGTGCGCCCTATACCTCCGTCATAAGTATCTAATATTCTGAATAAATTCTTGGCAAAATCTTCCATACTTTTGTCGTATTTCCACTTGCCAAACATAAGTCCTGCAACAGGAATATCACCCAAGAAATGACGTATCAAGGGCATTTGTATATGTATGCTGTGTTCAGACGCGCTGGCTTCTGCAACTTCCACAATTTCTTCAAGCATCTTTAATCTATCAGAAAAATCCTTATCAAAAGAAATCTCACCTGTAGGTGTTTTTAATCTTCCCACTGGCTCAATGCCTGCTTTTCCAAAAAAAGGATAGCGATGACAAGGACTTAATACAAGAACTCTGTCATAGTCTTCTTTTTTCAATAAGGCATAAGCTTGCAAAGCCGTATCAAGAGAATAAGCATAACCAGCGTGCGGCACAACAAGCGCAGAAATTTTTCCCACAGGTTTTGCCTTTGTAAAACTCTTCACCTTAGTATTGATATATTCTTCTAAGTTCCCGCCTTCGGGTGCATCAAACCAAGAAGGATTTAAATGGCTTTCTTTAGCACTTGTCATTGTATTCTCCGTATATTTTTGTGTGGCAGTGCGGACAAGTATTTTTGTTTATAGACATTGCAAACACTTGAAATCTTTGTCTTCCTATCAAGAGCTTCTGGCATGATGGGCAATAGGTATTGCTTTGCCCCTCAACATTTCCTTTGTAAACATAAGCCAAATCATAGGATTTTGCAATTTCAACAGCCCTTTGCAAAATTTTTGGAGAAGTAGCTGATATTTCTTGTCTTTTATAAGTTGGAAAGAAAGCAGAAAAGTGAAGAGGAATATCTTTGCCTAAATTTTCTGCAATAAATTTCGCTAATTTTGCAAAATCCTCATCTTTATCATTCAAAGTAGGAATAACGAGGTTTGTAATTTCTAAATGAATGTTATTGCTATATAAAATTTCTGCTGTTTTTAAAATCGGCTTTAATGTCACATCGCAATTTGCTTTATACAGCGCATTATCCATAAATTTTATATCGAGATTGACTGCATCTATATAGTTAATCAATTTTTTAAGAGGTTTAGGATTAATATAACCCGCAGTCACAAGGCTGTTTGTTCCGCCGTATTCACGCACTTTTTTTGCGCAATCATACACATATTCATAGTGCACTAAAGGCTCAGTATATGTATAAGCAACATGTTTTAATTGATTATGTTTTAGAATTTCAACAAGTTTTTTGGAATCAAGCTCTTTATAGGCAACAGCACTTGCATTCACTTGTGAAATTGAGGCATTTTGGCAGTTGAGACAATGCAGGTTACAACCAGCCATGCCAAGAGAAAGAATGGCTTCACTAGGATAGAAATGGTAGAAGGGCTTTTTCTCCATTGGGTCAACACAGAGCGAACAAGGCTTATTTTCTGTAAGTAAAACAATATCTTGCCCTTGTCTTTGCCTTGCATTGCAATTGCCTATTTCCCCTTCTTTGAGGGAGCATACTTTTGGACAAAGAGTGCATTTTACTTTATTTATAGATGTAGATTGCATATTATGAGTTAGCCGCTGTCGCGAGATTCAACAATTGTATAAGCGATTGTTCCATGTCTTGTTTATCATCAATGGCTTGCTGTAAGAACTTTTTAATATCAGGCATCATAGCAATTGCCTTGTCAATTTCAGGATTAGAACCAGCAGCATACGCGCCTATATTTATCATATCTTCCATTTCTGCAAATTCAGCCATAAGAGAAGTGATGATTCTACCTGCAAGCACTAAATCTTTTTCAATAATATCATTGCGTATACGCGAAATAGACTTAAGCACGTTTATAGCTGGAAAATGCCCTTTGTCAGCTAAATCACGCGTGAGCACAATGTGACCATCAAGAATAGAACGCACAGCATCGGCTATGGGTTCGTTAAAGTCGTCACCGTCCACAAGAACTGTATATATACCTGTAATTGTGCCTTTTTCTGAACGCCCTGCTCTTTCAAGAAGCTTTGGCAATTGCGCAAAAACGGTTGGGGTATAGCCTTTTGTGGTTGGCGGCTCACCAATAGCAAGACCGACTTCGCGCCCTGCCATAGCAAAACGCGTGACAGAGTCCATCATTAGTAGTACGTCTAATCCTAAATCTCTGAAATATTCGGCAACTGCCGTAGCCGCATAGGCAGCTCTTTGACGCACTAGTGCAGATTGGTCGGAAGTAGCTACAATCACAACAGATCTTGCCATGCCCTCTGGACCTAAATCCTTTTCCATAAATTCAAGCACTTCTCTTCCACGCTCGCCTATAAGCGCAAAAACATTCACTTGCGCACTTGTGTATCTAGCCATCATGCCCATAAGGGTTGACTTTCCCACACCAGAGCCAGCCATAATACCCACACGCTGGCCTTTGCCCAAGGTGAGCAGTGAGTTTATCACACGAACTCCCACGTCTAAGGTTTCGTCTATACGCGGTCTTGATAAAGGAGGGGGCGGGCTTGCGTAGATGGGCACCATGCTTTCAGGTTCTACTTCTTCCTTGTCATCAAGCGGTTTTCCAAATGCATCAAGCACTCTGCCAAGTAAAGATTGCCCTACTGGGAAAAGTGGGGGCATAGATGAATTGCGTACTAAAGAACCGGGGCGCACACCACGCATATCGCCATAAGGCATGAAGAGCAGATTTCCGTCCCTAAAGCCAACAACTTCGGCTGCAACTTCATCATTTTTGTCGTCAGGAATGATATGGCACACATTGCCCACAGAAAGATTAAGCCCTGAACCTTCTGCAACTAAACCAACAACTTTATTGATTTTTCCATAACTTTGCATAGGGTCTGCTTGTTTCAATAAGGATATGCACGCTTTGGGGTCTAGTGCCATAGAGTTTTTCCTTTTATGCTTTTTTCTTTTTTTGCCTTCGGCGACCAAGAGGATTATCCTCACGGACTACTGCCCTTTGGAAAGCCGAGCATTGCGCAGAATAACCTGTAAGGTGTAATTGCTAATTAAAGCCCATTTCATTCAATAATTCATCAGCAAGTTCTGTTGTGTATTCAGATTTTTCTTGATTCTTTTTTTCTTGCTCACTCGCTGCTTGTTTAACTTCCTTATCCTCTTGAACAAGATCTTCATTTAATTGAGAAAGTTCTTCTTCTACCATTTTATTTGCTTGCTGGCTTATTGTATCTTCTTCAGGATTTAAAGTAGCATCGCTTGCTGTTGAAAAATTTTCTTGCTTATGCTCTATTTTTTCCCCTTCTTGCTTTTCTTGTTCTTTTTGTTCTTTTTGTTCTTTTTGTTCTTCTTGGCTTTCGTGAGTTTTTTCAGTTCCTTGTACTTCTTGCATTTGCTGCACTTCTTGCACTTCGTGCATACTCTGGTCTGCTGCCCCGACTGTTTCGACTGCTTTGTCTGTTTTGTCTGGCTCATTCTGCACT
>CAYJHE010000066.1:0-12086 GCA_964369675.1 uncultured Desulfovibrionaceae bacterium
CCAAAGGCGATTTCCCATGCTTCACTAAGTGGAATCATGAAATTTGCACCCACACGCAAATGTGTATCTTCTCTATTATCTTCTTCAAGCGCGGTTGGCACACCATTGTAGTATTCGCCGCTATATACAACATAAGTTGATAAAGACATATTGTATGGAAGTATGAAGGTAAGGTCTAAACTTGCTTCAAAACCATTATATGAATAATCACTTTCATTTGTTGAAGCATTGAGATAACGTCCGCCAAGTGTTAAGTAGTGCCCTGCATCACCTAAGAAGAAACGTGCATATTGACCTAATGAAGTATACCAGCCATTGTAGAGTGAATTATCTGAATAGGCGCGGTGGTCAGTTTTTAAATTTGTGATGAGATGAATCTTTGGAGTGACTGCATAAACAAAGTTGATTTCAGGCCCTACTGCAAAGACATTTTCAAAGAATTGATAGTCAAAAACTTGCGCATTCAAGTTCATTTCAAACATAGATCTGCTTTTGAGGAGACGTATACCTACAGAACCTGAAGCAAGCTCTGTTGATGATAAATGCTGATCGCCAAGATCTTCTGCATAATTATAACGCGCATAAAAACCAGCTTTTGCTGTAAGCCACCACGGACTATTTTCATCAAATCTGTGTGCAAGATTGATATTTGCAGCAATGTAGTTTGCAAAAGTATCTTGCTGTTCACTTTCTTCACTAAGCTTTACATCCCACACACCTAACTTGAGTTCTCTTGAAGCAGGGCCAGCATTGACATTGCTGTCATAAAGTGTACCTATGGATATTTTACCACTGATATGTGTGAGAGATTGTTCTTTATTCCAAGAAGCGAGTAAATCTGCATTTTCCTGCGCACTTGTCTTTGGATTTTTTGATAATTCCATTTCTGCACGCTGAACATCTTCAAGCTTATTTAGCGCATAGGCTAATTCTTGCAATAACATGGGTTCATTTGGATAGTTTGCTAAAAGCCTTTCATAAGCCATAACTGCATGCCCATATCTTTGTGAAGCAAGGGCTGCTCTTGCATAGCCAAGGTTAATCACTATATCTATAGGCTTTTTTTCTAAAAGTAAGGCATAAGCCTCATAAGCTTCTTCGGCTCTGCCCTCTTTGAGGAGCATTTCAGCTGTTGCTTTTTCTTGCTTTATGACATCATTATGTTCATGCGCTATTGATATATTCGCAGAAATCAAAACAAAACTCATAGCAATAAAGAGATTACATATTTTTTTCACAGTATTCACTCCTCTTTATTAAATCATAAAAGAATATGTAGCAAAATATTAAAATAAAAAACCTTTAAATACATTTAAGGCAATTTTAAATATAATAGCCTATCACTTTATAAATGTAAAGCCTTTATTTACAAATATTTAGGCTTTTGTTGCTTTGATAACATGCTGATATTTATAACAAACTCAATTATTCCACAAAACTAATTCTTTACAAGCTTCTTTGACAAAAATATTTTCATTTTTTTGAATTTCTTCTATTCTTTTTGTTCTTGTGCACTCATTTTTTTCAACAGGATATAATATATTCCATGCCTGCATAAGTTTTTTTTGACTCTTGCTCATTGAGTAGCTTTTATATTGCATATCCATGTAGAGATAGGCTCTTGCGACACTTCCTCTTGCATGTGGGGGAACTTCAACCTTTTTATTGTGCACCTTGACCTGACAAGAGCCAAAATCAGAACTTTCATTTGTGAGCAAAGCGAAGTTATAATTTGCTCTCGTTGCATTCACAGCGCCAATAGAAGGATAGAGATTATACATATCTGCCTGCATTTTTTGAAATTCTTTATTCACTTTTTCAGCGCATCTTCTGCCCTTGTATTTCTTGCCTTTTGAATCAACACAAAGCCTATCGCCTTCACGCCATTCAATGAAATTTCTGCCAAAGTTTTCAGCAGGGACAATATGTTCCCATTCAAGGCGTTTAGCTCTTTTTATATGTTTTTGTGTAATAAAGCCTTCAGGTAATTTTATAGATTTATCTTCAAAAAACTGTGCTTGGCAGTAGATTGTTTTTCTATCGTCATTTGTTAAATACACTTTATCTTCAAGAAAAAACTTTGAAGATGAATAATTTGGCTTCCATGAATTAAAGCTATTATAATAGGCAAAGGAAGTAAGGGGAAGAAATAAGCAGATAAAAAGAAAAATTCTAAACATAATGCACTTTATTTAATTGAAATAATGAAATTTTTTACATGAATATAGAGAAAAAAGCAATGATAAAAGTGCGTGATTTTAATTTAACTTTACTTATTTTTTTAATTGATTAATATATCTTAACTTTATTATATGGGTATTTTATGCAGTATTTTGAACTTTTTCTCATTGCTATCGCACTTTCACTAGATGCATTTGCTGTTTCTGTTTGCAAAGGCCTACAGATTCCACACGACAGAAATAGAATATTTTACGCTTGTAGAGCTGGTCTTTATTTTGGCTTTTTTCAGGCATTTATGCCTTTAATGGGCTACTATTTTGGCGATAATGCACCTGAAATATTAACTGACTACGCGCATTATTTTTCCTTTCTCATTCTCTTAGCCTTAGGCGCAAATATGATGAGCAAAAGCTTTAGGTACGATGAATTTAAAGAAGAAAAAGACCCACTTGCCTTTATTCCTATGTTAGCAGTTTCTATAGCCACAAGTATAGACGCTCTTGCTGTTGGCTTTGTGTTTAGATTTAACTACACTATTGCAATCACAACTGCTATAAGCGTGATTGGCATTGTTACCTTTATCATCTGTATTTTTGGCGTACAATTAGGCTATCTTATAAACCTTTCAAACAGAAAAATGGCAGAAAGAGTGGGCGCAATAGTGCTCATGGGACTAGGATTTAAGTTTTTGTTTACATAAAAAAAGCAACTACTTTGAAATAGTTGCTTTTTTATTATTATATCTTTAAAAAGTTTTATAAAATAGCATTTTGACTCATAGTTGCATTGTAAGCATCTTGAATAGGGTCAGCCTCTTGCGCTAAAGGTATAGCAAAAGAACTCTCGCTCATAGACATTGTCATAGTGCTAGCAGAACGGGTGACAAGAGTAGGGTCTTCATGTATAGTTACATAAGAATGAGTCATAGTTGCGCCGCTTGGTTCATGCACAAGACCACCTACATCTTCCTTCCATCCCTGCCCAAGAGTAACAGAACCGTCATCATTCACACGCACATTAAAGTTTTCTAACTTTAAATCATCGGCAGAGCTTGCGCCTGTATATGTAATAACAACCTCCAGCTCTGTAGCAATTCCAGTTTGATTTGTTATAAGAACATCAGTACCTTCACCACCCAAAACATTTCCTGAAAGAGATACAGTACTATCTTCAATAAATGCGCTTAAAACATCATTACCGTCACCAAGGTCGATAAAATTAAGGCCGCTTAGCTTTGAAATAGAAACAACATCATTGCCGTTACCGCCGTATATTGTCCCTTGTGTCATTTCGCCTATACTTATTGTGTCATTGCCATTACCGCCATGAATAGCTGGCTTTAAATCGCTTTCTAAATCACCAAAACTTAAGCCAGAGCGTGAAAAAACAACAGGTTTAATCTGAGCAGCATCAGGCCCCATAGCAGAAACTTCTATAAGGTCGTTACCGCCAAGTAAGTTGACAATACCGCCCAACATATGGCCTATTTGAACCCAGTCATCACCTTCAGTCATATTTAACGGGCTGTCTTTCTCATCAAAAGTTGTATAAAAAGTATCAGGCCCTTCAATAGTTTCATTATTCAAGTTAGAGGAATTTATACCAGGATAAATTAGTGATGGGTTAGCAAATTGGCCAGAAACTATATCAGGATTCGATGGAATTTGAATGTCTGAAAGATTAAAACTAGGGTTTAATAAAGCATCTTCAGAAAGTCCTGTTTGCATCAATAGAATATTGCTTGAAGCTGAATGAGCACCTAGTGGAAATATTTGCACTTGAGCGTCAACAGAATTGCTACTGTCGCCTATAGTTATAGTGTCAGCCGCAATAGGAGACTGATCCATAAATTTCAGCTCTTCTTGAGAATACATAGGAACAGACCATGCAAGGGGTGGACTAATGCCTAAATACACATTTTGCAATTCTGCAGTACTACTGTATGTTTGAAGAATAGGTACATTTGTTAAAGAAGAGAAAGCTATAGATTGAAGAGAACCGAGCATATAGGGTTCAAGATCAGGAAGTTGAACCTCAACACCTACTGATGTAAAACTAGAACCTACAAAGACTTGATTGCCACGAACAGAGAAAAGTGCGTCAGAACCAAGTACATTCACCACTACATCGTCAGCTGTGATAACAAAGCCATGTGGATTGAGTTTTACAATATCACCTGTGACCGTTCTCATAGAGCCGTGATTTAGATCCACAAGAAAAGAATTTTCAGAATCGGCTGTGATACCGTATTCAAAATCAAGCAATTTCATTTCAGTGTCAGGCGCAAGGCGAGACCTTGTTCCGTCTCTGTATTGTATTTCTGCAACAGTATCTGGGCCTGTTAAAATAAGGTCTTGCTCGTATATAGAATCACCAACTTCTAAAGAAAGACGTTCGCCCATTCTTTCAACATAAACTATGCCGGTTTTTTGCGTGATGGTTGCTTCAATTGTATTAGGCATGATATACTCCTATAACTAAAAGAGTTAACTATAAATTTTTAAGATAAACACATCTATTGACAAGTAACTTCTCATCAAAAGAAAAAGCATAAAGCAAACAAAACAAAAAGACATGTATTTATCTAGTTATTTTCTAGCATTACTTAAGTAAAAAGTCAAGAAAAACTAAGTGACAACAATCCTTGTTTAGCTTTCATAAAGCAAACAAAGTGCCAACTTTTTTGCCATAATGTGCTTTCAATATCAATGTTGCAAATTTTATGCCTTATCGTAAATTTTCTCTCAATTATGTAATATTTTGCAAACTTTTAACATAATTTAAATATATGACTTGACGACAAAAGTATTTTTAAGTATTATTCAAAAAATTACATCATAAAAATTGATTAAGGAGAAGCAAGTGTTTGAATTTTTAGAAAATAATGACAATAATTCATTTTCTTGGGCTTCGGTTGTTGATGTAAGTGAAGGTCGTAAAAACTTAGGCGAAGAAATGCCTGTTTTTATGTATCGCGTTTTTCAATATACAATCAAGGACGAACTTACTAAAAGATTTGGCAGTGATGTATGTGCTGATATTTTTAGAAATGCTGGTCACTTAGCAGGCCTAGAATTTGCTCATAACCTACTTGACTTAAACCTCTCTTTTAATGAATTTATCTCCAAACTTCAATCAGCTCTTGAAGAAAGCAAGGTTGGAATTTTACGCGTTGAAGAATTTGACACAGAAACAGGCAGAGCTATACTTACTGTAGCTGAAGATCTCGATTGTTCTGGCCTTCCTGTCACAGGTGAAACTGTGTGTCATTATGATGAAGGCTTTATAGCTGGAATACTAAAA
The DNA here is from genome assembly GCA_964369675.1 of uncultured Desulfovibrionaceae bacterium. Classification (GTDB taxonomy): domain Bacteria; phylum Desulfobacterota; class Desulfovibrionia; order Desulfovibrionales; family Desulfovibrionaceae; genus CAYJAZ01. The sequence continues at coordinate 5,485 of CAYJHE010000066.1, forward strand.
GCCTATACAAAAAAAAATTATATTGTAACCGAAATTGACTGCTGGGCTACTGGCTCAAGAGTATGTCGATTTGAAGCACGCCTTTAAAATAGCTCATGAAAAATATTGAAACCGATTTTTTACTCGAACAAATAAAAAGTATTCTATTAAATAAACCATTGCCCACTTTAGAAAGCTATGAAAGTGAAAACTTTGCTAAGCTACAAGAAGCTATAATTTATCTATCTGATTGCCTAAAAGAATCAAATAACTTTATCAAAGAAATAGCTAATGGCAACCTTGCTGCACAAGCACCAAGCCGTAAAAACTTTTTAGCAGGAAGCATTAAAGAACTACACTCAGGCCTAAAGCACCTTACTTGGCAAGCAAATCAAGTTGCGCAAGGCGATTATCATCAACATGTAAGCTTCTTGGGTGAATTTTCAGACGCTTTCAATAAAATGATTACACAGCTAAAAGAAAGAGAAGAAGAACTTCTCGCACAGTCAATTGCTCTTGAGCAAAATAACGAACTCATGGAATTAATTATGGACGGCATGACAGATTGTATTGCCGTTATCTCACTAGAAACACAAGAAATTTTATATATCAACGTAGCCGCAGAAAGGCTTTTATACAATCAAACAACCCAAGTGTGCCTTTGCGATACAGACTGCTCCTTTATGCAAAAATGCCTAAAGAAAAATTCTGCTACAAATCAAAAACACCATACAAGCATTGAACATTGCGAAATAAAAAATTCTTTTTTCCATGTAGATAATTTCTCACTCTACTGGAATGGAATCTTAGCCTATGCTGTGCATATTGTTGATGTAACAAAAGAATATAAGGAAAAATCCAAAATAGAAGACATGGCATACCATGATGAATTAACTGGTCTTTTTAACAGAAGACACTGCACAGCACAAATTGAAAAACTTCTAAAGGATAGTACACCCTTCACCTTTTGCTTACTCGATGCTGATAAATTAAAGTTTGCAAATGACACTTTCGGACATAATGCAGGCGATGAATATTTAAAAACTATTGCAAAAGAAATTTCCGCCCCATTTCGTTCAAGTGACACTATTTGCAGGCTTGGAGGAGATGAATTTGCTATCATCTTGCAAAGCACAAATACCGAACTTATCACACGAAAGCTTGAGGAAGTAAACGCTAAACTCTCTACGCTTAGCACAAAGTTCCCTATGTCATTGAGTTATGGCGCAATGCCTGTTAATCCTGATAGTTGTCTGAGCTTAAAAAATATACTCGATGAAGCTGATAAAATGATGTATGAAAACAAAAGAAAGAAAAAAGCTTCTCTCTAATTAAACAAAATATCGAGCTTGAACTCGCACTTGAGTAAAAATACTCATTTTTGCAAATGCAGATATTTATAAGTAAAATGCTCTACCCTTTCAGCCATTTAGGCAATTGCACGTCGTAATACATACAACATAGCCTGAGCGAAGTCGTGAGTATAGACGTAAGAAGCACATTCATATTAAAGCTAAAACCTAAACTATCAAAAGCAAGAAAAATAAAACCACCAAGTACTGAAGCCGAAGCATAAATTTCTTTTTGCAAGACAAAAGGAACCTCTTGTGCAAGCAAATCTCGCAACATGCCGCCAACAGTCGCTGTCATTGTGCCAAGTAATACTACACCATACCACTCAATTCCTTCTGAAAGAGCAACACTAGCCCCTATACAAGTAAAAACTCCAAGACCTATGGCATCGCTCACATTTAGTATCAAAATCCTACGCTCAACCGCCTTATTCATGAATAAAACAACAATTGTGCCAAGCAAAGACATAAGCGCATACATACCGTCAGTCAATACAAATGGCGGAAGCCTTCCAAGCATAATGTCGCGTAAAGTTCCGCCTCCAGCCGCAGTAACAAAGGCTAAAATAAACATTCCATAAGCATCCATATGCTTTTTATACGCAACCAAAGCACCAGAAACTGCAAAGGCAAATGTCCCCGCTACAGTGATTATATACAGTACATCAATATCTTGCATCATAAACCTATACTCAATAAAAAAGTAAAAAGCTTACGATAAAAAAATCGTAAGCTATTGTAAATAGTGGTGGACCATCGGTGACTTGAACACCGAACCAATTGATTAAGAGTCAACTGCTCTACCAATTGAGCTAATGATCCACGCGAAATGCATTGATAGCAAGTTCTTATATGAGTGTCAAGTTTTTTTTCAATAAAATTTAAATTAAGATTGTAAAAGCTTTCTACTCTTTACTTTTTATCAAAAATGATTAGTATTAAATATCTTATAATATTCAATCTATAAAAAATGTTTAATTTTAAAGTATATTGAGATAGTATGAAAAAGTTTAAATTTTTATTATATATAGTATGTGTAGGCATTATAAGTATCTTCTCTATAACAAGCACAAGCACTTCTTTGCAGGCAAATGAAAGCACTATTTTACAGCAGAAACACGAGACTATAAAGCATGTAATTGACGACAAAACACCACAATTTACTTTCTCTTATTCTTGGTACACGTTAGAAAAAGAAGAAAAAAACTCTCTTCTTCTTTATCTTGAGCTTGATTTTGTGGAAGATTTCTATACTTACGACCCAAAATACCCTGCTTTTCCAACCTCTTTCAAAATCCTTAACGAAGATTATACTTTATACTACCCACAAGTAGAAAAAAGCTATGACCCATTAACAGGTAAAGAACTAAAACTCTATTCAAACACTTTAAAATATTTTATTTTATTAAATAATAGTTCAAGTTTAAGTTCAACAAATCTAAAAAGCAACTCTATAGAACTTCAAAGCTCTTTTCTTATATGCTCTGCCTCAAACTGTATGCCTTACACAAAAAATGTCACAATATCTCTTCCTACTGCAGATAGTTTGACTGATATTAAAGCTAGTCCTCTTTATGATTATTTTATCTCTTCCGAGCACTTTTTTGTCAGCGAAGCATCTGCTTCTTCTCAAGTAAGCACTCTGAGCACTATAAATAAAGTTGAATTATCTATAGAAAATAATGAGAACGAAGACTATAGCTTTGATTTTGCGCCTCTTGTAGCAAGTTCTACTATTGAGGCTACTTCCTTTCTTCTTGCTCTTATTCTTGGCTTGACCGCTGGTTTTATTCTCAATTTCATGCCTTGTGTGCTTCCTGTTGTTGCGATTAAAATAAATTCACTCCTACAAAGCGCAAATTTCAATCCTGATAGGCAAGATGCGATGATTCGTACACATGCTCTTTATTTTTCACTCGGTATAGTCACACTTTTCACTTTTCTTGCCTTTTTGTTTGGCTTTTTTGAAATGATGTGGGGCGCGATATTTCAAAATGTCTATTTTATCATTTTCTTAGCAAGTATTATCTTTTTATTTGCGCTTTCTTTTCTCCATGTCTTCACCCTGCCCATGTTTAACATTTCCACACCAAAAACAAATTCAAGTAAAATAGATTCCTACTTTCAGGGTCTTGTAACAACATTAATAGCAACTCCTTGCTCAGGCCCTTTGCTTGGCTCTACACTTGGCTTTAGCCTTACCTTGCCAATTCCTATGCTTATCCTGGTATTCATCTCAACAGGTCTTGGTATGGCATTGCCTTATTTATTATTAGCTCTCTTTCCACCTTTTATTAAATTCATTCCTCGTTCAGGCGCATGGACTGAAATAATGGAAAAAATACTGGCATTTATCTTACTTTTGACAGTCCTTTATCTTATATCTATCCTCCCTGAAGACTTGATTATTCAAACACTTGCCTACTTGCTTTCATCAGCCTTCTTCCTTTATCTTTATTCCTTCTTTCGCAGAAGCAAGAGGGCAAAACTCTGGGCTGTATGTTTGTTCATACTACATGTAGGACTTTCGTCAATCATATTTTCTCCTGAAAGCGAAGAACAACTTGCTTGGCAAGACTATTCTTACAGTGAATTTAAAAATGAACTTGGAAATACAAATATCATCGTTGATTTTACAGCCGACTGGTGTCCAACTTGCCAAGTACTCAAAGAAACAGTATTAACTTATGAAAACCTTAAACCTTTAGTTGATGCTTATAATATAAAACTCGTGCGTGTAGACATGACAAAACACAATAAAGCCCAGCAAGACCTACTCCAAAGTATTAACAGTGCGAGTATTCCAGTTCTTGCGCTCTTTAGAAAAGATATTTTTGCTTATTCGCCGATTTTGTTACGCGATGTATACACTTTTAATCAATTAAAGCATGAAATAGAAGAAAATTTCTAAAAGCTCTTTTGGTAAATATTGTTTATTTTTACAATGAATATTCTGCTTGCAATAGCAAGAGACAAAGAGTATATTTTGTCAATAATACAAGATAATACTCTATTTTTATACAATAAACTACATATATTAAGGATAAAAGATGGCAGACATAAAGCTTATGGAAAAATGTCAAGCGCCCGGTTGAGCGGCGAAAACAGCTCCAGAGTTGCTGGAGCAGCTTTTATCAAAAATATCAAAAGTGCCAGACCCTTCAAAGCGCGTTATTCATGGTTTTGAACACAATGAAGACGCAGTCATCATTGCGCCTGTACCTAGCAATATGGCATTAGTTCAAACTATTGATATTCTTACACCTATTGGAAATAACCCGCGCAAATTCGGTCAAGTAGCAGCAGCAAATGCCCTTTCTGACGTTTATGCTGTAGGCGGCAAGGCTTGGTCATGCATGAATGTGCTCTCCTTTCCTTCTAAGGAGGTTGATATTGAAATACTTGCAGAAATTCTGCAAGGCGGTATAGACAAAATCATCGAAGCCGAGGCCGTGTTAGCAGGTGGACATACCTTAGAGGAAGAAGTCATCAAATTTGGCTTAAGCGTGACAGGCTATATAGATCCTCATAACATAGCTAGTAATGCTGGTTTAAAAGAAGGTGACGAGCTTATTCTCACAAAACCACTAGGTTCTGGTGTTTTGGCAACTGCTATTAAAGCAAATTGGCAAGGGGCTGAAAAGACAGCAGAAGTTGAAGAAAATCTTTATTTTTGGGCGACACAGCTCAATAAAAAAGCTGCTACTCTTATTCCTGACATGGCTTTAAAAGCGGCTACAGACATAACAGGTTTTGGGCTTGGCGGACATTTACTTGAAATGGCAAAAGCTTCACATATATGTATAGAGCTTGACCTTTCAGCCATTCCCTTTATGCCTGATGTGCTTGATTTTGCTGAGCATGGTCTCATTCCAGCTGGCACATATGCGAATAGAAAGCACTGTGTACCCTATACTTACCATGCTTACAACAAAGAAAATGACGAGCTTGTTCTCAAAGCCCTATTGACTTTTGATGCGCAAACCTCTGGCGGTCTTGTTTTGGCTGTGCCTAAAGAAAAAGTAGACGAAGCAAGAGATAGATTAACAGCTCTTTGCGTTGAAAATTGGCATATAGGTAGAGTGAAAAAATTAAAAAACACCCAAGAACAACTTATACTTGCATAAATAAGGATTTCTTTATGGCAAAAAAGAATAAAAATATAAATACAGATGAGCAAAAGCAAGAATATAAAGAAGGCAATGCTTTTGACAATCCATTCAAAAGCCTTGATAAATCAAACTTTCGTTCTGATAATAGAAAAGAGCCAAAAAACATCGTAAAAAAGCCTGTTTACCAAGAAAAAGACTTGCCAAGTAATGATAGCTTTGAAAACGAGGAAGAATATTTTCTTTTTGCTATGAGCAATGTAAATTCTGTCAAAAATAAGGAAAAATACGCTCAAAAGAAAGAAAATACTTTAGAACATAAGATTTCACAAAATTCTTTTGATAAAGAAGTAAGTAATAAGGCAAATGATAAAAAGACGTTAAATCCACTTTTCAATGAAGATATTTCAAAAAAACTACAGAAATCTAAAGAAGAAAAACAAGATATTGCAAATAATTTGAAAGATTCTATGTCACAAAACATACAAACTTTTACAAAGAATAAGCAAAAAGAAGCAACACAAGTAAAGCACGGCATGCAAAGTGCGCAAACCCAAACCAAACCCGAAGATAATGAATTTTTTGACTTTTTTTCAGCTGTCTCTGATGTAAAACCGCTTGATGGCAAGGAGCGAATTACCCCTCCTGAACCTAAAAAAATTATTGTGCAGCAAGACCAGACACCTTTATTGCACGATTTTGAAGAAGGAAAACTTGAATTTTCCTTGAGTGCCAATGAAGAGCATGTGCAATGCAATATTCTTGGTCTTGATATTCTCACGCTTGGAAAGTTGCAAAACAGGCACTACAATCCCGAAGCCAGCATCGACTTACACGGCTTGAAAGCAAATGAGGCTTTTCACACCCTTATTCCTTTTTTCAAAAATGCCTATTACCGTGATATGCGCTGTGTGCTTATAGTCACAGGTAAGGGGCTAAATTCATTTGATAATAAACCACTTTTACGCACAAAAATAACTGAATGGCTTATAGACGCCCCATTCAAATACATCACCCTCGCCTTTTGCACTGCAAAAAAAGAAGACGGCGGTTCTGGCGCGCTCTATGTTCTGCTTAGAAAAAGAAGAAAGAATTCTCCTGAAATACCATGGGATAGAATTCCTAACGATTACGACATTTGGGCTGATTTAGATAAATAATT
>CAYJHE010000067.1:0-12059 GCA_964369675.1 uncultured Desulfovibrionaceae bacterium
TTTGTTTTGTAGAAAGATAGTAGCTATTAAAAAAAGAATGTCAAATCTAAAGCTAGGTTTCATTCTTTCTTTTTTTTGCCTTCGGCGACCAAAGGGGGCGTGGCCCGTGAGGATAATCCTCTTGGTCGCCGAAGGCAAAAAAAATAAAAACTAATTTCAAATGACGCAAGTATTGGTATAAAGGGAAATACTTGACTTTAATGCTGCTAGGGCTTATTAATAGCGCATGTTAAACGCATAAAGGAAATAATTATGATAGCCCTCATTGTGACGGTTGCACTTGCGGCACTGATTTCAGCTCTTTGCTCAACAACAGAAGCCATGCTTTACTCCGTTCCATGGACACATATAGAAAAGCTCAAAGAAGAAAAACGCCCTGTAGGCAATGTGCTTTTTGAAATGCGCTCAAAAATCGACAAACCGATTTCAGCTGTACTCACGTTAAATACTGTCGCAAATACAGCAGGTTCTGCTGTTGCAGGCGCGCTTGCATCTTCAGCACTTGGGCCAGAAAATCTTATTTGGTTCACGATAGGCTTTACTGTGCTTATCTTGATAGTGGGTGAGATTTTACCTAAAACTTTTGGTGTTGTGTACGCTAACCAGATTTCAGTTATTCTTGCCTACCCGCTTAAAGGACTTATATTTATATTCACGCCTTTTATCATGTTTTCTTCAATGATTACAGGGCTTATTACAAAAGATAAGAGCACACCTGAAGCGACAGATGACGACATCAGAATTATGGCAAAGATGTCTGCTGAAGCTGGTGAGATTGAAGATTTTGAAGAAACAGTCATCACAAATATTCTTGCACTTGATAAAAAATTTGTTCACCAAATAATGACACCGCGCACAATGGTATTTTCTCTTCCTGCTGACATGCCTATTAAAGAAGCACTAAAACAAGAAAGGCTTTCTCAATTCACGCGAATTCCATTGTATAAGAGCAATAATGAAGACATTGTCGGACTTATCACACAAAAAGAACTTTCAAAATATTTGCGTAAAAACTTCACAGGCGAAGAAATCGACCTCAACACTCCGCTTGAACACTTGATGACACCTATAACTCTTATTCCTGAAAGCCAAACACTTGACAAAGCTCTTTTGAGTTTTCTTGAATCAAGACAACATCTTGCTGCTGTTATGGACGAATACGGCGGACTAGCTGGGGTCACTACACTTGAGGACGTGATTGAAGAAATGCTTGGCAGAGAAATTGTTGATGAATCTGACGTTGTTGCCGACTTACGCGAAAGTGCAAAATCACTACGCAAAGCATTAAAACACATGGATACACAAAAACAAATCCCTGAGACAACAAGTGAAGAAGGCAATTAAATGCGCGTAGTCGATTATGATACCTATACATTGCTCCGAAAAGAGCAAGATTTATCAGGCATTGAAAATGTCAAAGCTTTTTATAATTATTCTTTAGATATTTTTTGTAAGGATGCGCATGCGCTTCTTATTCCATTAGACGACCATTTAGTGCATCGTGGTGATGGTGTTTTTGAATCCATTGCTTGTAGAAAAAGAAAAATAATTCAACTAGATAAACACCTTGCACGCTTACAAATCTCACTTGACACTCTTTGTATAAAGCTTCCCCTTTCTATGGAAGAATTAAAGCAAAAAATCATACAAACTGCAAGCTTAGCAGATTTTGATGAAGGCAGTATACGCTTATTGATTGGAAGAGGCAGTGGCGGCTTTGGAGTTGACCCAAAAGAGTCAAAAAAAGCGAGTATTTTTATTGTTGCAGCGCAAAACCAAGAAAAACAAGCGCATTCTTATAGCAAGGGCTTTAAGGCATGCCGCTCTCAAATACCTGTAAAGCAAAGATATTTAGCAAAAATCAAGTCAACAAACTATCTGCCAAATGTGCTTATGAGTCAAGAAGCGCACGACAATGATGTTGACCTTGTTTTTTCTTTTGATGATAATAATCATCTTGCAGAATCCGCAATCAGCAATGTGGCTATGTATAAGGACGGAATATTTTACTTTCCTACCTTTGAACACATCTTAGCTGGCACAACGGTTCGTCTTGCCATTGAAAAAGCAAAGACGATAGGAAAGGTACAAATACAAGATATTACAGAAGAATTTCTTGAAAGTGCCGATGAAATTTTTTCTATTGGCAGTATATGGACTTGTGTTAATGTTGTTGAATACAATAAAAAGAAAATCAATAAGGGCGAAATAGGGCCTATTGCCTTGAAATTGAAGGAATTATTGCTTGAAAATGTCATAGACGAAGGCATTTCTTACTAGTTTCTTCAAAATTTCGCGCCTAATTTTAGCTCTTTATACACGCCATTCTAATTTTATATTAAAAGACATGTGAACGAAGTGAACATGCTTCTAACTCTTTGTTTGTAGCCTACATTCTCTATTAAATAAGAGCTCCCATTTTTAAAGCGAAACAGTATTTAAGCGAAGCTTAAAACTTTTTCGCAAACAAAAAAATAAACTTCCTGCTTTAGCTTGAGCATTTTATTTTAACCGCACAATATTCGGGTTTCCAAAGGGCGGTAGTCCTTTGGTCGCCGAAGGCAAAAATAAAAGTCATAAATTGAATTGACATCCAATTTACTATTTTTTCTTTACTTTAAATTCACGATTTTTAGAAAATTGCGCAAGACTTTGTATGATAAAGTCTTCTTTATCTTTTATTTCTTCAAGATTGCTTAAAGGCATTTCAGCTCTTGCCATGTGTGGATGTCCACCAGCTGAACCCAAATGATCAAAGGCTTTATTTGCTATTTTCCCAAGGTCAAGGCTTCCGTTACCACGGAAAATCACAATGACTTTTTCTTGATAAACGCCTGAAATCGCAACCCATTTAATGCCGTGTACTTTTTGAAAAAAGTCTGCAATAGCAACAAGCATATCAGGTGTTTTGACCTCATTTAAGAAGCAACAATTTCCGCTTTCGCATTTTTTAATTTTCTCAATAGCAAGAGCAAAATAAGGCAACCACTCAGGAATATACTCACTACGAAGAATTTGTAAAAGTAAGTTATGTTCTGCAAATTTAGACAGATAGTGATAAGCGCGTAAGTCAACTTCTGTAGAAGCCCTTCCAAAGGAGGCTGTATCAGAGCGAATACCAAATTGCAGTGCTGTAGCTAATTTCTTTGGTATGCGTATTCTTGCATTATACAAAAGTTCTGTCATGAGTGAGGAAGAAGTACCAAGCTTGGGCAAGAGCAAATTCACAGCAGAATCGAGAACAGATGCTTCTGTTACAGGGTGATGGTCGATAATAATATCAAATTTAATGTCTTGAAAATGCGGACTGTGGTGAGGTTGTGAATCAATAATAGCAAAACGGTTGTAATTTTTGAGCATTTCTTTGTCAAATTGCAACATGGATATACTTAATAGCTTGACCATTGCAATATTGTCTGGTCGAGATAAAATATTTATACTTGCAATATCAACTAATTTTACACTTTTTGTAATGAGCTTTTTTAAAGCCATAGCACCTGCCATAGCATCAGGGTCGGCATTGATAAGTATGAGCCATTTTTCGTCTGATTGAAGTAAAGCATTAATTTTAGCTAAAACTTCTGGATACTTATGAAAATATGCCATGGCAGGTTCTCTTTTTAGATTTGTAGTGCTGAGAAATCAGCGAGTTCAGCAAGAGGCTGTTGTATAGTATAAAGAAGGTTTAATCTATTTTGCCTTATTTCTTCATTTTCTGCCATAACCATGGTAGATTCAAAGAAAGCATCAATAGATGAAGAAATGAGAGCAAGTTGCTCAAAGCAAAGTTTATAATCAGCTTTTGCAATGGCTTGCGCGCATGAACTTGTGTAGGCTACACAGGCTTTTGCAAGTGCCTTTTCTTCTTCATTTTCAAGTAATAACTCATTGATATTACATGTTAATGTATAGGAAAGAGCTTGCTTGCGTATGATATTTGAAATACGCTTAAAAGCTTGTACTGTAGGCAGATAGTTTGCATGCGATGAGAACTCGATAAGCGCTTGTAATTTTAAGGCTAATTCAGACATACTTGACTTTGCAGCTATGCTCATTATCGCTTCAACAAAAAGAGGGTCATTGCCTTCAGTAAGGAAGAGGTTTTTCACTCTTAATGAGTAAAATTCCATAACTTTTTCAAGGCATTCTTCTTTTGAAAGCTTCCATTTAATATCTTTAGCGTATAAAGAATACGCGCATTCAAAGATTTCTTGAATGTCAAAGTTCCACGCTTTATCTCTCAATATACGCGCAATACCAAGGGCATTACGGCGTAAAGCATAAGGGTCTGCTGTTCCGCTTGGGATATTATTTAATCCAAATAAACCAACTAAGGTATCTGCCTTATCGCAAAGTGAAAGTAAGGCGGCGTAGTCGTTTTGCGGTACATTTGTTTCAGGCCCAGCAGGGAGGTAGTGCGCAGAAATGGCGTTTCCAAGTTCTTCTTCTTGCATTCTTTGGGCGTAAATTCCGCCCATAATTCCCTGCAAAACATCAAATTCATTTACCATCGCACTTACTAAATCTGCCTTTGCACATCTGCCTGCCTTTGCTGCAAGCTCTTCATTTAATGAAAGTTTTTTTGCAAAATGAGACATCATCTTTTCTAAACGGCGAGTCTTATCACCCATAGAACCAAGAGGTCCTAAGAAGATAACCTTATCTAGTTTTTCAAGCCATGTATCAAAGCCTGAACTTTCTATAAGTGCGTTGTCTGTTTTCCAAAAAAAGCGTGCGTCTTCTAATCTTGCGCGCAAAACGCGTTCCCAACCTTGTTTGACAACTTGCATGTCTTTTGGTTCGAGATTGAGCACAGTGAGAAAGTGTGGTAATAATTTCTTGTCTTGGCTTTCTACACCAAAACTTTTTTGGTGTGATTCCATACTTGTGAGAAGAACTTCTCTTGGCAATTCAAGAAAAGATTCATCAAAATCAGCTAGTAAGGGAACAGGACATTCCACTAAACCCTTTACTTCATCAAGCAAAGAATCCTTCCAAAGAATTTTTGCGTTGATTTTTGAAGCAATGCTATTTCCTTTTTCTATAATACTCTGCTTTCTTTTATCAGAATCAATCATAATTCCTTGCTTCTCAAGTGTGGCAAAATATCCATCAATTGAAGAAACAGCAACATTTTTTTCACCATGTATGCGATGTGTAGAAGTTATGTTTGAAGAAGCAATCTCGCCCACATTGAAGTGAAGAATGTTCTCATCTAAAAGAGCAAGAAGCCAGTGTATTGGTCTTGCATAGGCTAAAGTATAAGAATTCCAGCGCATTCTTTTTGGAAAAGGAAGAGCAAGAATAATTTGCGGACAGATAGTTTCAAGCACTTCTTGCGCACTTTTGCCGCCAACTTGTTTTTTTACGGCAATATATTCGCCTTTTTCAGTTTGAGTGAGAAAAATATCTTTCTCTTCAACCTTGTGTCCGCGCGCAAAACCGAGAGCGGCCTTTGAAAGCGTGCCGTCTTCATTATAAGCTATTTTCTTTGCAGGGCCTAAGAAAGTTTCTTCTTTTAATTCTTGCTTTTCAGCAAGGTTTTTTATAAATATGCTTGCACGGCGAGGGCTTGCAAAGGTAAATACTTCTGCAAATGAAAGTTCAGCTTCATTCAAGGCCGCTTTAAATCGTGTATTCAATTCTTTTTGTGTATCGTCTAAAAAACGTGCAGGAATTTCTTCGGTTCCGATTTCTAAGATAAAGTTTGCCATTCTATCTACCTTTTATTATGCATTCTTTTTAAGCATGGGATGGTTTAATTCTTCTCTTTGCGCAACATAAAGCTTTGCAATTGCAGAGGCTAAGTTTCTCACTCTGCCTATATAGCCAGCTCTTTCAGTTATGGAAATCGCGCCACGCGCATCCAAGAGGTTGAAAGTATGAGAACTTTTTAAAAGATAATCATAAGCAGGCATCACAAGTCCTCTTTCTATGATTTTCTTACATTCTGCTTCAAAATCATTAAAGTGAGTGAGAAGCATTTGCGCATCGCTTTCTTCAAAATTATAGGTAGATTGCTCAATTTCGTTTTGAAGGTAGATTTGCCCATAGGTGAGGTCGGCATTCCACTGTAAATCATACACATTTTCAACACCTTGCAAATACATAGCAAGTCTTTCAAGCCCGTAGGTGAGCTCAACACTGATAGGGTCAAGATCTACTCCACCAATTTGTTGAAAATAAGTAAATTGTGTTACTTCCATACCGTTTAGCCACACTTCCCAGCCAAGCCCCCACGCACCAAGAGTTGGAGATTCCCAATCGTCTTCAACAAAGCGGATGTCGTGCTCAGCAGGGTCTAGCCCAAGTGCTTTTAAGCTTTCAAGGTATTTATCTTGTATATCAAGTGGCGAAGGTTTCATAATAGTTTGAAACTGAAAATAATGCTGTAATCTATTAGGATTTTCACCATAACGCCCGTCAGTAGGTCTTCTTGAAGGTTCTACATAGGCAGCATTCCACGCTTCAGGTCCAAGCACTCTTAAAAAGGTAGCTGAGTTAAAAGTTCCTGCACCACATTCTAAGTCAACAGGCTGAACTATAGTACAGCCTTGCTTTGCCCAAAAGTGTTGTAATGTTAAGATAATATCTTGAAAATACATAAATTTCCTTTGTTTTTTACACAATACTTTTTGTGTTCTCTATTCCTTATTCTAGTAAGCTTAACAAATGTTTAGACTTGCTCTAGCCTGCGCACTTTGCCTTATATTCTTCTTCTGTAAGAAGGCCTGTAGCAGGCTCAGAAATTTTCACCTTAATAATCCAGCCCTCAGCATATGGAGAGGAGTTGAGAAGTTCAGGTTTTGCGTCTAATTCGTCATTTACTTCAATAACTTCACCATTCACAGGTGAATAAATGTCTGAAGCTGCTTTTACTGATTCAACAGAACCAAATTCCTTGCCAACAGAAACAGACGCGCCCACTTGCGGAAGGTCTATATAAGTGATGTCACCAAGTTCAGCTTGTGCAAAATCTGAAATGCCAATGGTTGCGATGTCGCCATTTAATTCAAGCCATTCGTGGCTTTCTGCGTATAAACGTGTACTCATAATTTTCTCCAAATACTATAATTTTATGCGAGCACTGCCTTCTTTGTAAAAAGGGAGCTCGGTTTTTTGTGCTTTAATTGTTGTTTTTGCCGCTTTCATCAAGAAGTTTGTTTGATTTGCATACTTTGCCTCAACAAAGGCAAAGGCAATGCTCGCATTCAAACTTGGCGCGTAAGAGCCTGAAACGATTCGGCCTATATTGACGTCAGGCGCATCTTCCAAGGCAAGCGCGTCATTATTTCTTGCCGCTCTTTTTCCTTCTGCTATAAGCGGAATCAAGACTTCTCTTGGTTCAGCTATTGTTTGCTCTTTTCCTACATAGTCTGCTGTAGAAGTTAGCATATGCGCCATACTTGATTCGCGTACGGTATGCTTTGTGTCAAGCTCATGTCCGTAAAGAGCAAGTCCCGCTTCAAGCCTTAATGTATCTCTAGCGCCTAGCCCAATTGGCAATACATCTTGATGTTTTGCAAGCTCTTCCCAAAGTTTAAGTGCAGAAGAACGCGGAACATAGATTTCATAACCAAGTTCTCCTGTATAACCTGTTCTGCTGACAAGAAGCTCTTCATTGTTCCATCTTATTGTTTTGAAAGAAAAATAAGGCAAGTCATGAAAATTCATACTTGTCACTTCTTCTAAAACTTTAAGAGATAAAGGACCTTGCAGATCTATCTTTCCCTGTTTTTGCGTGATGTCTTCGATAGAAAGAGGCGCTATACGCTTTTTTATTGTTTCAAAGTCAGACTTTGCGCAACCAGCATTCACTACAAGAAGATATTTTTCTTCTTCTAAGCGATAGACAATCAAATCATCTAAAACAGTACCCACTTCTGTGAGCAAGAAACCATAACGGCATTTACCCACTTTTAATGTGTCGAAATTTTGTGTTAGGGCTTTTGAAAGAGCCATGCTTGCATTTTCGCCTTTGACAATAAATTGCCCCATATGGCAGATGTCAAAAATGCCTGCCTTTGTGCGTGTATGAAGATGTTCCGCAATTATTCCAGTATATTGTATAGGCATATCCCAACCAGCAAATTCGCCCATCTTGGCTTGTTGCTCTTTGTGCCATACATGAAGTGGTGTGAGTTCTAAGGTCATACTATTTCCTATTTGCGCCTTGAAGCAAGTAAATTTATTTCATCTCTACATGAGATAACATATTTTCTCCACTTTATACAAGACAAGATTTTTATATAAAATACATTCATTTCAATATCTTAATGAAATAAGCTATTTATTTTTTTCTTGCCAAACTTTTTATGCAAGAAAATTGACTTTTTTTGCTTTTAGCATTAATTTAATAACAGCTTTTTGCGTATAAAGACAAACATTTAAAGGAAGTGAAATATGGAAGTAAAGAAGAGTATTAAAATTTGTTTTGTTGTGTCACTTGTACTTTGCTTTGTTTCGATGCTAGGTGCGCATTTTGTGCAAACAGATTTCAACAAAGTCACAATCAAGGATATGCGCATTGAAACTGCACTTGGAAGGCAAATTTCCTTTCTTCTTTTTATTCCTGAAAACGCAAGTAAGGACAATAAAGCCCCTGCTATTGTAACTTCGCACGGTTGGTATAATAATCGTGAAATGCAAGACTTAAACTATGTCGAACTTTCACGCCGTGGCTATGTTGTTGCTTCAATAGATATGTATGGGCACGGCAATTCTGACCCGCTTCCAACAACTGAAATTGCCTTGCAAGGCACAGGAATGTATGATGTTGTTGAAATTTTAGCCACCTTACCTTATGTTGATACAGCAAAAATTGGTGTGACTGGGCATTCAAATGGCGCAAGAGCAGCAAATTTTTCTGTTGATATTGATAACAAAAAAGCTGTTCCCCTTATTTCTTCCGTGCTCTTAATTGGCAATGATGCAAATTATTACGATGAAAATAAATTATTTTACAATAAATATCATGCGCGTGATGTGGGCATTATAGGCGCGCTTTATGATGAATTTTTCTTTAGAATTTACAGTGATAATAATGTCACTGCGCCTAGAGATTATATCTACCAAGACACCGCGCAGTCTTTTTTACACTTTGGCAAAAACCCACAAGCAGATGAGCTTGAAAACAGATATGATTCTGTTTTTTATAGAGAAAATATAGAGGGAGAACAGTCTTTACGCATAATCTACACTCCTGATGAAATTCACCCATGGAATCATTTTTCAAGAAATGCAGTTAAAGCAACTATAGAATTTTTTGAAGAATCTCTACCTGCGCCAAAGCCTTACTCTTCTGATAATCAACTATGGCAATATAAGGCTTTGTTTAATGGACTTGGATTGCTTGGTTTCGCACTCTTTGTTCTTTCATTTACTAAAATAATGCTTAGAACTTCCTTCTTCTCTTCGCTCTTAAGTGCTGAAAAAGTTGAAGCTTTGCCTGCAAAAAGCGTGATGACACATGTATGGTTTTATTTTTCTCTTATCCTTTCAGTCATTTTTTCAGGTGTTTCTTATGTGTATCTGTTTAGCTACACACGCACGCTCACTCTGCACGGCATTTCAAACCCGCTCTTCATGCAGTCTCCTGTTTTCTTTATAGGAACATGGTCTGTTTTGTGCGCCCTTTTCACACTTGTACTTTTCTTTGTAGGCGGTTTATTTGTAAAAAGCGATATTTCACTCACACAAAGAGGTATTGACATAAACTTAGGCGCATTATTAAAAACAATTATTTTGAGCCTACTTGTTGTCTTCTGTGCTTATGGTCTTGTTTTTGCTGCGGATATTTTATTCAAAGCAGATTTCAGACTATGGGTATTACCATTAAAAGCCTTCACAGCTGACAAATTCTCCTTTGTAGCGATGTACTTTCCTTTCTTCCTGCTTTTCTACATGATAAATTCAATTGCGATTAATTGTTTCAACTATATAAAAGGCTTACCTGAAATAGCTAATATTATCTTGCTTGCAATAGTAAACGCACTTTCTGCTCTTATAATGCTTTATGCACAATATTCCACATTCTTGAAAGACGGAAGAGCCTTATTTGAAGTGATGTTTGGAACAGTTTCTTTCAATATTATTGGCATTTGGCTTATTCCTATTGCTGTTTATTTACTCTTGTCTGCTTTCTTTACAAGAGCAATTTTTAAAGATACAAAGAACCCCTATTTAGGCGCATTTATCATGGCACTTATTGTATCAATAGCCTTCACAACAAACACTTTAACTCATATATAACAGGTAAATATGCATACTATTACTATAGAATATCCCGACAAAAGCAGAACCCT
Source organism: uncultured Desulfovibrionaceae bacterium (assembly GCA_964369675.1). Taxonomy (GTDB): domain Bacteria; phylum Desulfobacterota; class Desulfovibrionia; order Desulfovibrionales; family Desulfovibrionaceae; genus CAYJAZ01. The sequence goes on from CAYJHE010000067.1 coordinate 10,305, forward strand.
TTCCCTAGCAAATAATCTACCCCTTGTTTTTATTGCGGGTCCTTGCGCAATTGAGAGCAGGGAGCACACTTTAGAATCAGCCAAAAGACTAAGAGATATTTTTGAAAAGGAAGATATAGCCTTTATCTTCAAATCATCTTTTGACAAAGCAAACCGTACTTCTCTTTCTGGTTATAGAGGTGTGAGTATGCAAGAAGGTCTTGATATTTTAGCGGAAGTACGAGGAAAAGTGGGGCTTCCAGTTTTGACTGACGTCCACACAGAAGAACAGGCAATTCCTGTAGCTCAAGTAGTTGATATGTTACAGACTCCAGCCTTTCTTTGTAGGCAAACTGACTTTATTACAGCTGTTTCAAAAACCATGAAGCCTGTCAATATCAAGAAGGGACAATTTTTAGCCCCGCAAGACATGCTCAATGTCGCCACTAAAGCTCTTTCAACTGGCAATAAGGACATTGCTCTTTGCGAGCGTGGTGCTTCTTTTGGTTACCATAATTTAGTAGTAGATTTTCGTTCTTTTCCCATTATGGCACAAACAGGTCAACCTGTTATCTTTGATGCTACTCACTCTGTACAACTTCCTTCAGCTGGCGGCACAGCCTCATCAGGTCAAAGAGAATTTGTACCACCTCTTGCGCGTTCTGCGGTTGCAAACGGCATTGCGGCTCTCTTTATGGAAACTCATAAGAATCCTGAAACTGCGCCTTGCGATGGTCCAAATATGATCGCTTTTGAGAATTTACCGCCACTTTTAAAAACACTCAAGCAAATTGATGCACTTGTAAAGGCTATTTAATATGTCCATTATCTCAGCTGCTAAAGAAGCTCTTGTAAAAGAAGCACAAGCTATTGAAAAATTAGCACAAAGTCTTGATTCTTCACTTGGTTCTACTTTTGAAGATGTTATTGCCTCTATCTTGCGCATTGACGGAAGGGTTATTCTCACAGGTATGGGCAAAAGTGGTCATATAGCAAAGAAGATTGCGGCTACTTTTGCTTCAACGGGCACACCTTCATTCTTCATACATCCGGCTGAAGCAAGTCATGGTGATATGGGTATGCTCACAAGTGACGACTTAGTTATTGCTCTCTCTAAATCAGGTAATACCTCTGAATTACAAGATATTATGCATTTTTGCGCGCGCTATAACTTACCCTTAGTTGCTATTACAGAAAGCGCAACTTCGCCTTTAGCAAAACACGCAAATTTTCTTCTGCAACTACCAGCAGAAAAAGAAGCCTGCCCTCTTGGCGCAGCACCTACAACATCAACTACACTCATGCTCGCACTAGGCGATGCCCTAGCTGTTGCCTTACTTAATGCGCGTGGCTTCACTGCACAAGATTTCAATACCTATCACCCTGGCGGAACGCTTGGGAAAAAACTTTTGCATGTGCGCGATATTATGCATAAAAAAGAAGAGATGCCCCTTATCACTAAACATGTTTTGATGTCAGAGGCTCTTATTGCAATGACAAAATATTCTTTTGGCTGTCTTGGTGTAGTTGAAAATAATAAGTTAATCGGAATCATCACTGACGGTGACTTACGCAGAAAGATGAGTGCAGATTTTCTCTCAAAAGAGGTGAGTGAAATTATGGGTTCTTCACCTATTACCATCACACCAGACACTCTTGCAGCAGCTGCCTTGCAAATTATGAATTCAAAAAAAATTACTTCTTTGTTTGTAGTTGATAATTCAGAACCCCTTGGAATTATACATATTCATGATGTATTAAGATCTAGTTAATTTT
>CAYJHE010000068.1:0-9851 GCA_964369675.1 uncultured Desulfovibrionaceae bacterium
TTATAGGAAGGGGGAGAGTTTGAGAGGGGGAAACCTTACTTTTTTTCAAAAAAAGTAAGGTTTCCCCCTCTCAAGAAAATTCTACACCATAGCAGAAAAACCCATACCAAAATAGGTACTACCTTGCCCATAACTCATAATAGACGAAGAAGGTTTTTCATAAAAGCTCGTAGACATATTTTTAAGCTGTGCTTTTGTGAGTGAAAGGTTCTCGGAGATATTCTCGCTTTCTCGTGTTTTCTCTAAATTATCCAAAAATTGTAATTCTTTAAACTCTTCTATTAAGTGCGGATTATCCACATAGAATTGCTGTATTTTAGCTTTTTCATGCGAATCTGTGATAATGTCTACGCCTTCACCTGAATAATTTGTGACAAGCTGATATTCTGTATTCTTATCAATACCCACTTCTTCGAGTCCTGCTTCAACTTCCTTTGAAAATTCAGCTTTTTTTTCGTCTTTAAACTCGTTAATTTTAGCAAAACTTATTTTATTATGGTCGTGCAAACCAAGAGAAGCAAAAACGCTTTCAGCCGCGCTTGCCATCTGATTGCTATCATTTTGTGCATAGGCTTTTTTTACCTGCTGCATGTTTTTTGGCAAATCTTTGACAGATGTTATTTCATTTTTTGCCTGCGCATTATCTTCATTTGTATAATTCCACAATGAAGAAAGAGGAGAAGAAATAATTGGATTATTAGTAACTTGTGACATTTTTAATCTCCTGCAAAGCCCTTTTATATGTATTTAAAGAAAGAAAATTTTGACACTTTTCTCTTTTTAAAAGTATTAAGCAATTTATGTGCCAATACTTACTTTTAAAAACAAAAAGCCCTTACTTTCGTAAGGGCTTAATTGTTCAAATAAAGCGGTAGTTACTATTCGCCTTTTTGACGTGCAACAGGTTTTACAACTGCACCTGAACGAATGCAACGAGTGCAAACAGTGATGCTTTTAACCTGACCGTCTGAAAATTGATGACGAACATTTTGCAAGTTAGGCAAGAAACGTCTCTTTGTTTTAATATTAGAGTGACTTACCCAGTTGCCCACTTGTGGTGCTTTTCCACATACTTCACATTGCTTAGCCATTATAGCCTCCTATGGTGAACCTGCACACAATGTATTGCGCAGAGCTCTCATACTAAACACCCTTTGGGCGTAGAAAGATAAATTTGTGTCGAACAAGAGTGATACACCTTTTTTAAAAAAAGCGCAAGTCTTTAATCTTGCTTTTTTAATTTTTTTCTTCTCCCCCCTTGCCAACTGATTTCACATGATTAATTCTTTTTTGCAAAGAACTTATTGAGAATTATTCCTAAAAAAATTTTATAATCCTTATTTTATTGTTCTTTTGACTTTACAACTTTAAATAATTCTTTTATATTTTTTTAAAATTATTTTTTATGTATGGATTAATGTGTATGGAAAATCAAATCATCTGTATAGCAAATATGCTCAACAGAGCATTAAATACCCTAAATTACAGGCTTATGGATCATTGCAACAAGGTTGCTTACCTTGTATTGAAGATGTCGCAAAAAGAAAATACTTTTACGCAAAGAGAACTCACTCAGCACGCCTATCTTGGAATGCTGCATGACATAGGCGCATATCAAACTGAAAATCTTGATTCTTTAGATGACAGTCCCACTGCATTTAATTATGAAATAAAAGATCCTTTAGCGCATTCTGTTTATTCATATCTTTTTTTGAATGAATACGATTTTTTTCATGAGCAAGTTGATGCTGTTTTCTTTCATCACTTTTACTATGAAAGGCTTATGAAGACGCAGTGTAAGAATAAAGACCTAGCAGCCAAACTTTTTATAGCGGACAAGATTGACTTTCTTATTACAAAGAATCTTGCTCTTACACTAGAAGATATTTACAAATTTCTTGATAATCCTACTTTTTCAAAAAAGTATGTTGCAATTATTAAGCAAGCAGAAGAAGAAGAGCAAGTACTCAGCAAGATTTTAAATAACACCTTTAAGCCAGAACTTTTAACTTTCTTGCGTGAACATAATAAGGAAGAGGGTCTTCGCACTTGTTTAGTTCACATGCTTCCGCGCATTATTGACTTTAGAAGTAAGGATACTGTTACGCATACTGTTGCAACTGTTGAGATTGCTGTTATTCTTGCTAAGCTCTTTAATTTTTCTGCTGAAGAAATCAATGATGTGTATTATGGAGCTTTGCTTCATGATATAGGCAAAATTTCAACTTCGCTTCTTGTGCTTGAAAAACCTGACAGACTAAGTCCTTTAGAATATGAGATTATGAAGGATCACATTCTTATGTCAGAATACATTCTTAAAGGCTGTGTTTCTGAGAAGGTTTTCAATATAGCTGTGAGGCATCACGAAAAAATCGATGGCACTGGCTATCCTCATAATCTTAAGTACGAGGATCTTAGCTTAGCTGAACGCATGCTTGCTGTTGCTGACCTTATGAGCGCGCTTTTAGGCAGAAGAGCCTATAAAGACCCATTTCCTAAGGAAAAGGTTATTTCTATTCTTCAAAGTGCTATTGACGAGCAAAAAATGTGCTCTGAGGTAATCACTAAAGCTTTAGAAAACTTTGATTATATAGCTGAAAGCGTTGAAAAATGCTCAAAACTTTCTATGCAAAGGTATGAAAAACTCACACAAGAAGCTGAAGAATTATACAATAAATATAAGGAAATATAAAATGATTTCAAGAGAAACTAAGACCTATAAAAATCTTAAACAAGCTTTAGCGAATGAAGCAGAAGCTATTGTGCGCTACTTTATCTATGCAGAAAATGCGAGAAAACAGGGCAATACCGAAGCCGCGCTTTTATTTGAAAAAATGGCTAAAAACGAACTTGAACATGCAAAGGTATGGTATAAAAAGCTTCACCCAGAGCCACCTTCTGTTGAGGACAGCATTGCAAAGGTTGCAAAAATTGAGAATAACGAATGGAAACAAGTTTACCCTTCTTTTGCAGAAACAGCTGAAAAAGAAGGTTTGAGTGATATTTCAGATATGTTTACGCGTATTTCTGCTATTGAGAATGAACATGAAAGAAGGTTTATTGAAATGCATTTAAACTTGCTTGACGGCAAGAATGACTGCTCTCAAGACAGCAATGCAAGTAATAGTGTTAATCTAAAATACTGCATTTTCTGCGGCTACCCAAGCGAAACAGAACTTGAAATCTGCCCTGTGTGCGGCGCAAAAGATTCTATTAAGGAATAAAAAAGGGAAGCATTTCTGCTTCCCTTTTTATTTTAATTCAAAGTAAATCTCTTACTTATTCAATGTGTCGCCAAAAGAATTATAGCGGTCTTGAATGAGCTTATCAGCAGCAGCGATGTTTTTGTCAACCATATCTAAGAAAGCTTGACCTTTTGCGCCAAATGTATCTGTGTACCATTTACGAAGTGGAGCAACTGCATCGATAAATGCTTTCTTTTCAGCTGGATTAGGAACATAAAGCTTTCCGCCAACTTCTAAGAATTGTTGGTAAGCAGGAAGTTCTAATGACATTTGTACGCCATTTTCTAATGTACCACAAAGTTTAAAGCCATCGATAAGAGCAAGCTGGAATTCACGGCTAAGACCCTTGAAGAAGTTACCGTTCATGAACCAAGCTGAGAACATGAAGTTATGACCGTCTAATGTCAAGAACTTTGCTTTTTCGTGTAATTTCACAGCAACAATATCAGTGATAGAGTTTAAAGTACCGTCAACAACACCCTTTGAAAGAGAATCATACACTTCCATGAAAGGAATTGGAGTAGGTGAAGCGCCGTGTAAACGAACTTGTTCCATTTGTACTTGGTCTTCAACTGTACGCAATTTCATACCCTTCAAGTCAGCAGGAGATTTTGCTTCTTTCTTTGTGTTTGCGTATGAACGCCAGCCAGCAGACTGTGTGAGTGACATCATTAAAAATTGCTTATTTGTACCTTCATATACCATTTCACGAAGGTCATTTTCAAATGGGCCTGCAAGTAATTCTTGCGCAGAAACTTCACTTGGAACCATGTAAGGAAGGTTTAATGCAGCTACTTCAGGATATACAACAGAAATACCACCAGCTGTAGCAGGATAGATATTAACAGTGTCAGACATCAAAGCTTGGAAGCATTCAGGAGCGTTACCGCAAAGTTGCGCACCTTGGAATATTTCAATTGTGAGTTCGTTGTTTGTACGAGCTTCAACATAGTGTTTTAAGTATTTTGCAGCTTCGTGTTCAGCTGTTCCTTCTTGTGAAAGGAATACCAAGTTAAGGGTTGTTGCTTGCGCTGATGTTGCAAACATACAAAGTGCTAATGAAGCCATCATAAATCGTTTAAACATAGATTTTCTCCTTAAAAGTTACCTGCCAAAAGGCAATTTGTATCCTTAGAATATGCATCAAAGTTCAGAGATTTTGTGGAATTTTCAACTAAAATGAGTTTTTTGCGGAATAGAGTGTATAAAAGAATACATGACTGGAGCAAAACACGAGTTTTAGGCAGAAAAAACGCAAAAGAATGAACTTAGATGTATATTCTACATTAATCCCCATGCTCTTGGCAAGAACAAAACAAGACTAGGGAAAAATGTTATCAACATAAGAACAGCAATCGATGCCCCAAAGAAAGGCATGATTTCTTTTACAAGTTCATTCATCTTCAAGCCCGATATACCCTGCGTCACAAAGAGCACAAGCCCCATCGGCGGTGTCATAAGACCTATAGTGAGGTTTACCACCATAACAACGCCAAAGTGTACAGGGTCAATACCAAGTTTCACCATAGTAGGCGCGAGGATTGGTCCAAGAATCAAGATAGTTGGGCCAGCGTCCATAATACAACCAACAACAAGTAAGGTTATATTGATAAGGAAGAAAAGAAGAACAGGGTCAGAAGTGATTGTTGTAAGCCAGTTACCTAGCATTACAGGTGTTTGACGTAGGCTTACAAGCGAAGCAAAGGCAACGGCTGCGCCCACCAATATCAATATTGATGCTGATGAAATTGCTGAATGCCTAAATATTTTTAGTATGTCTCCTGCTTTAATTTCTCTTGTATAGAATACACCAAGTAAAAGAGCGTAGAAGGCGGCTATACCAGCAGCTTCTGTTGGTGTCATGATACCAAGTAAAATACCACCCATAAGGATAACAGGAGTACCAAGAGGTAAAAGTGCTTCTTTTGCTGATGTGAGCTTTTCTGAAACAGTAGCGCGTGCTTTTGGCGGAGGGAAAGCGCCTTTACGCGCTTTGAGCCAAATAATAAGCATAAAGCCACCTGCAAGCATAAGCCCTGGCACAATACCACCTGCAAACATAGCAGCAATAGAAGTGTTTTGCACAAATGCGTACATAATCATAAGGCCTGATGGCGGAATGATTGGTGCTAAAATACCAGCAGATGCAATAACCGCAGCTGAAATCCCTCTTGGGTATTTCAAGTCATTCATAGCAGGAATAAGCATTGAACCAAGCGCAGAAGCATCAGCAACAGCAGAACCTGAACCGCCTGAAAGCATAACAGAAGCAAGCACACAAACGTGAGCTAGGCCGCCGCGTAAGTGACCAATAAGCGATTCAGCAAAGCGTACCATTCTCACAGTTACGCCGCCTGCAGACATAAGCTCACCTGCCAAAACAAAGAATGGAAGAGCCATAAGAGCAAAGCTGTCAACACCATTCCATAATCTTTGTGTGAGAAGGGGGAAAAAGTTATATTGCCCTGAAATAGCGAGGTCGATGCCAGGGGCAAGCAATAATACATACACAATAGGTAGACCAAGAGCAATCATCGAAAAGAAGAAGAGCAAGTATACCATTTTTACTTTGATAAGTGGTGCAAATAAAGTTTTTAACATGTTATACTCCTAATGTCCTTGCTCTATGCCTGATTTACGAAATTCATCTTGAGCTATCAATTTTTCAGGGTCACCTAGACAAGAAATAAGCTTTATAAGCCAAATCAAGCAAGCAATACCTGTAAGAGCAAAGGAATAAGGCATAACTGATGTCACCCACCACATAGGCAAGCGCAGTGCAAGTGTTACAGTTGCCATAGAGCGCATACAGAAGAAGTAGGCTTGATAGCAAGCCACAATCAAGACAATGAGACAAAGTAACTCAAGGAAGATAGCATGCAAAACGCCTATTCTTGAATATCTAAATTTTGCCACCAAGAAGTCAACTGCAACAAGCGAGCCTTTTTCATGCGCATATGGAAATAGCAAAAATGTCACCCATACCATAAGGTAGCGAGAGGCTTCTTCTGACCATGTTATGCTGTATGAAAAAAAGTAACGCAAGATTACATTGAGTGTGACAATAGTGAGCATGCCCACTAACATCCATGTACTCACATGCAGTGCAAGCTTGTTTAGAATGGATAAAAGCTTTTCCAAAGGTGCTATAATTGCTTTCACAAATTCCCCCTTACATTAAAGATTCTAAAATTAACCAAAGATTACTTTATGTAGATTTTCAGGTAAGACACGCTCTACATTGCTTGAAAGCTTTACCCAATTATTTTCATATTGTACAAATTCGTCCCAAAGAACAGAAGAGCTGTTGATTTGTCCATAAACGACAACTTCATTCACTCTTTGTGTTATCTCTCCTGTGTGTTGTACAACAGGACCTAACTTAAGTACAGAACCAGCTTTCACAAAAAGTGGAATGCGGTCAAGTGGGCATATTTCATTTCTTGTTACGCCGCCCTCAACTGGTTTACCAGTCCAGAAGTCGTACCATCTACCTTGTGGAAGTCTGTAGTTGACCTTGCCGTCTTTTGCAAGCACAGGACATACAAGAATAGAATCGCCAAGCATAAATTGTTGTTCAAAAGCATGCACAGTTTTGTCTTCAGGAAAAGCAAGTATCATAGCTCTTTGTACAGGCATACCTGTTTGAGAAGCATAAGTACACGCGTCTTCAATATAAGGAAGTAAGCGGTAACGCAATTTGACAAAGTTTGTCACAATTTCTTCTGCTTCTTTGCCATAAGCCCAAGGTTCACGAGGTCCTATGCCGTGGAAGCGCATGTGTGAGAATAAAGCTCCAACTTGTGTCCAGCGAACAAAAAGTTCAGGTTCAGGCTGTTCACCAAAGAAACCGCCTATGTCGTGTGAATAATATGGATTACCAGACATACCATAGCTTAAGCCACCAAGAATAGAAGCAGTCAAACCGCCCCATGAAGTGCCTGTGTCGCCAGCCCAATGCATTGGCGCACGCTGTGAGCCTGCCCAACCTGCACGAGTCCAGTTACACGCATTATCACCATAAAATTCCTTTGCAGCTTCATAACAGCAAAGATTATAGAGAAGCGAATAAACATTGTGTACGCGTGTGCCTGTGTCGCCGTCTTTTGTGTACATATCAGGCAATACTTGCTCACCAAAGTCAACCTTCATAGAATCTACACCTGCTTTAAACAAGTCCATGTGCATTTCTTTCCAGAATTGGTAGGCTTCGGGATTGGTGAAATCGATAACACCTGAATCAGGTAATTGTGTCAAAACTTCGCCAAATGGAGTTGGGTCAAATTGGAAGATATAGGTTTCACCCTTATCATCGCGCATGAAATAACCCTTGTCTGAAAGTTCTTTAAAGCGTGAATTATTCACGGAAACAAGTGGGTATTCCCATACGCAAATCTTGTAATCCAATGCTTTTAATTCATCACAAAAAGCCTTTGGATTGTCGTAACGCTCAGGGCACCATTCAAATAAATAACGTGTATCTGTGTCTTGCCATGCTCTGCCATCAAGAGTGATTACATCACAAGGCACACCTTTTTCACGCATGATTTTTGCTGCAGCCATTGTTTCTTCAGGTGTTTTATAATAAGCCTTTGAAAGCCAGCAGCCAAGTGACCATAAAGGAACTTTTGGCGCTCTGCCTGTCAAGAAAGTATAGCGTTCAAGCATATGACTTGGATTTTCTGCACATATAAAGAAGAGGTCAAGTCTTTGTTCGTGTAAGTCAATACAGAAGTTTTGGTTTGACCATTGACTATAGCCAACACCAAATTGAACAAGTGAAGGTGTGTTTACAAAAACACCCCAATTTGAAGAAGTCCAAAAGAAAGGCACGTTTTTATAACACCAGTCTGAATTTACACCAAGAGCGTCTTCGTTCCACATCTTGAATAAATCACCACGGCGGTTCAATGTGCCATAGCGTTCACCGCCGCCATAAACAGAAACGTCAAATGGCAAGCCAAGTGAAACAAACCAGCCTTGCTCTGTTTTTGCAAGAGCAGGAAGGCGGTGACGGCGAACAAAGTGTTGATCCTCTGAAACAGGAAGTATTTCATTGCCGTACTGAGTAATTGACATGGTGATATCTTCTTTACCAAGAATAAATTCACAACCAAATGCCTTACATGCGAAGCAATCTTCTCTTTCTTGCACTTCCATTGTCATTTCTTGCTCTTTTGCAACCACGATAGGATATTCTGCTAAAGAACGGTCGCCCATTGTTACACGAAAAACAGCAGGAGCAAAAGCTGTCACTGTGATTTCACCTTCTGAACATACAAAAACTGCATTATTTGCATTTTTTTGTACTAAGGCTAAGCCTCTGATATGTTTTAAGCGTTCTGGAATAAAAGGACTTGTCATTGTATTAACCTCATAAAATGTTTAAGTTATTATTATTTCTAGCTTGTACTTTTAAGATGTGTTTCTAAAATAAAGATTTGTATTTTGGCAGCTCACCAACTAAAGGTGAAAGCCATTCGATAAAGGCTTGTGAAGGCAAGCAATTTTCTTTGTCGTAATAAGCTTCTGGTAAGTGCTGTTCACCTGAGGCAACAACCTCTAAAGGAAGAGAGCCATCAGCCCAAAGCATGCGCCCTGAAATTCCTTGAACAGATGCTTCAACAGCGGCTCTTCCTGCGCGCACAGCAAGCTCTCTGTCTTTTTGTGCAACAGTTTCTGAAAAAGCCCTTTGCACCATACCAAGATTTTGCGAACGTGCTGTAAGCCCAAGCTTTTCCTTAACTAAGTCTGCCATAAATTTAGCAGCATCTATAAAGATAGGTCTGTGCGCTTTACCTGTATCGTCAGCTTTTTTGAACTGTTCATAACCAATAGGATTGCCTTGTGTATCCTTCATGCCTTCGCCAACAACAACAAGACAATAGCCATGTTTTGCATGACAAGCCTGCACTCTTTTCAAGAAGTCGTCTAAATCGACAGCAATTTCAGGAACATATACCAAGTGAGGACCATCACCCTCTTCTTGCTTTGCTAAGATAGAGGCAGCAGCAAGCCAGCCAACAGCTCTTCCCATAGTTTCAAGCACGCGCACTTGTTCAAAACGTCTCATTGATTTTAAATCATAAGACTGCGCCTTTGTTGCAAGTGCTACATATTTTGAAGCAGAAAGATAACCGGGGGCGTATTCCATGCCGTAAAGGTCGTTATCAACTGTTTTTGGTACACCATTAATAATGAAATCTTGCTTAAGTTCTTTTGACATCTGACGCAAACGTAACATGGTATGACATGTACCCATAGAACCATTACCGCCTAAGAACAAGAAAACATCTACCTTTTCTTTGGCAAAAAATTCCAAAACAGGCTTATAGTCTTCGTCCTTCCAAAAAGGAAAGCGTGAGCCACCAAGAGCAGCAGAAGGTGTTCTTTCTAGCGTTTCCAACTCTTTGGAGTTGAGATGCGTCAAGTCAACATATTCGTTATTGATTGCGCCCTCAAGACCGTGAATAAGCCCTAGTATTCTTGTAAAGCCTTCTTCTTGAGCTTTGGCAATAATGCCTGCAAGAGAGGCATTGAATACAGGTGTCGGCCCGCCTGATTGCGCTACTACTAAAGTTTTATCTGACATGAACATTACCTAAT
>CAYJHE010000068.1:9951-11802 GCA_964369675.1 uncultured Desulfovibrionaceae bacterium
CCTGCACGCACAAGTTCCGCACTCACATCACCGTAAACAACAGCAAAGTGGTATTCCCAGCCCTGTTCACAAGTTTCTTTGACAAAGTTTTCAGAACCAATATCCATGCGTACAGCAAGCGAAGTGCCGTCAAAAAGTTGCGGCATAGAAATGGCATCGCCATTTGCTACAAGTAAACGGTATTCTTTATATTGTGGGTGAACACCTAAACGCGCAACAGTCACTCTGCCTGCTTTTGCTGTGTATTGCATTACAGGCGCAAGTTTACGGTTTGGGTGAAGCCCCATGTTTGGCGTATCGGCAAGGCTAGGTGCGCCGTGTCCGCAATGCCAGAAAGCAAGAGTGCCGTTTTCTTCGTCAAGTGTAACAGGGTCACCTAAGTAAGCAGGAGTTCCTGTAAGTTGTGAAAGCATAAACATAGTAATTGCGCCGTGAACATCAACTTCACATGCAACTGGTAATTTTTCAGCCATTACTGAATAGGCAAGACAAGGAGCAACACCTAATTCAACAAAAACATCTGGCCAGCAACGAGCAGCAATAGCGCCCACCTTTTCTTTTGCAGCATATTGTTCAAGTGCGGCATTAAATTTAGCAAATTTCATTGCTTCTTCATCGTCCATATTAAATGAAGCTACATGACTTTTAATGTTTTCAAGGCTCTTTTTTGCGTCTTCATCAGACACATTGCGCGCTTGATTGATGAGCTGGTGAAGTTCTGATGCCACAATAGAAACGCCTATATCGCGCTTGAGTGCAAGAACATCTACATCAGCAATAGTGAAACCAGCAGGAAGGACACCAATCATGCCAAGAGTGAGTTTTTTGAGTGCTGAAACAAGGCCTGCTGCCTTTATGTGTATGAGTAAGTCTTCTTTCAACTCTTCTTCAAAAGCTGCACCATAAAGAAGTTCAAAAGTGCGGCCATTTGCGCAAAAAGCATTTGCAGCTGAATAGACACCTGTCATTGAATTTAATTTTAATCTACCGCCGTCTGCCTTAGGTTCTCTTACACACCACAAAACTACAGGAGCAGAGGTTTGATTCATAAGCTCTATAGCAAAAGTATTGTCTACAAAGGTTGAGTTTTGGAAGATGATTAAATCAAAACTTCCGTTTTTTTGTTCTTCTTTCAAAAATTCTGCAAGATGACTTGGCTCTGAAAGGATATTTTTAGGGCATATTATAGATGATGAAAGTTCACCCATAAACTTAACTGAATCAGCAAAGTTCTTTTCTGCTGTTTCCATATGAAAGTTCGTGCGTCCCACTGGCACAAAAGCTATTCTAATATCTGACATTTTTAAATTCTCCCAAAATTCTTTATGCAAAAAGAGCATATAGTTTCTAGACTTTGTACTACACTGTAAACAAAAAATCAATATATTTTTCTGTTTTTTTTCAACAAAATTATATTTATACTCTATTGAAAATTTCTATTATTTTTTTATTACAGACACTTTGCCCTATATTGAATTGACTTAATTTATTGCTTTTGCCCTCCAGCAAGCAATAGGTATTTAAATTAAATTTAAAATCCCCTTAAAAAACTCTTGTCTTTAATTAAAAAGTGTGTAATAAAACTCATTCCGCTTTCGAGTGGAAGTATCACCATATTGTCTTTAGTGAACGAGTGAAACTCGCGAACAAAGGCTGTGGGGATAATCCCCTAGCGAGCGAAGTGAAAACCACGTTTTTCACGAGCGAGGTTTCGTGCACGAAGTTGCCGAAACTATATAAAATGAAGTTAATGCATTTAAAAGCTTTGCTCATGAGAGCGTAGCGAACAAAGGCTTTAGCGAGCGAAGTGAAAACCACGTTTTTCACGAGCGAGGTTTCGTGCACGAAGTT
>CAYJHE010000068.1:11902-11991 GCA_964369675.1 uncultured Desulfovibrionaceae bacterium
GCCGAAACTATATAAATATGTAAGGAGCTCTCACATGCCAAAGATGAAAACCCGTCGTTGCGCTGCAAAGCGTTTTGAAGTGACAGGCA
>CAYJHE010000069.1:0-11933 GCA_964369675.1 uncultured Desulfovibrionaceae bacterium
TTGCGCACTCTTTTAGCTGGTGTAGGTGTTTGGCTTAACAGTATTTTTATATGGCCATTGCTTGGGCTATAGGTTTTTTGCAAAGAAAAACGAAAATATTCATTAAAATCTCTAAAAACACAGAAAAAAACTTAGCTTTTTTCTGTGTTTTTTGTTTTCTAAGTGTTGTAAAAATTATTTTTAAAAACTTAGTCATAAATTCATAGCTATTGGAGGATTTTAAAAAATTATTTTTTAAGAAATAGGTCTTGGACTTATAAATAAAAGTATGCCACTTAAGCAAATAATATTTTATTGCTATATGAAGAAAAATAGTGTATATTTTAAACTATATAGTGTATATTCAATAAAAATAGTTACTATTGAATATATTTTAGGCAAGAAAAGAGCAAAATTCCTAATAGACAAATACAGAAGCATAAATTTACAATAAACTATACTGTAAATTAAGATATTGTTGTAATTTACGGAGATTTTATGTCAGTTGAAAATAATGTGATCACGGTTGAACATCTAAGAGAAACACTTTCAATAACAAAGGTTGGTGTTTTTATTTGGAATTTAGAAACAGACCACGTTGTTTACAGCAAGGAGTGGGCTGAAATTGTAGGTTATGAACTTGAAGAGCTTGAGCCACACGTCTCTACATGGGAATCTATGCTTTTACCACAAGACTTAGAAATTGCAGAAAGAAATATCAATAAATACCTTGAGGGAAAAGCGCCTCTTTATGAAGCTGAATTTCGCATGGTAAAAAAAGACGGCTCTATTATTTGGGCGCACGACAAGGGAAAGGTTACTCAATACACACAAGACGGAAAACCCCTCATTCTTTGTGGTGTTTTACAAGACATTACAAGCATAAAGCTGACAGAAGAAAGATTAAGAGAAAGTACAAATATCTTGAATCTTGCCATTGAAGTTGCAGAATTTGGTACTTGGGATTGGGATTTAAAAAAGGATATTGTCTCTTATAATGATGAATATTTAAGCATGCTTGGCTATACGCAAGATGAAATTGACGGTTCTATAGCTGAGTGGGAAGCAATGAATCATCCAGATGACCTTGCTCATACTATAAAGTTATTAGATGAATTTGTTACAGGTAAGCGAGATAAGTACGCTTGTGAGACGCGTATGCGCCACAAAGACGGGCACTATTTATGGACAAGAGATGTTGGAAGAATTGTTTCTAAAGATGAACAAGGAAACGCCACTCGCATTATAGGCGGTCATTTAAACATCGATAGTTTAAAAACATCGCAATTTCAATTGAAAGAAACTTTGAAAGAGCTTGAAAATCATCAAGCCCATTTAGAACACGAAGTTGAAATGCGCACGAAAACTCTCATAGAGCAAGATTCTTTATTAGTGGCTATTAATGAGGTTTCTCAATCCTTACTCGCACTAAGTGAAGAGGATAATTTTGATGATGTCCTTATAGAAGCCTTAAAAACACTCACACTTGCTTTTAATTCTTCAGAATTTACTTTGTGGCGCTATTTAGAAGTTGAGAATAGTGAGTTTTTTTATATGACTCATTTGTACAGAAAAGAAACAGACGAGAGAATACTTTTTGATGTAGATGATATGTCAAGCTATATCAGTGCCTTGCTAAGTGATGAAAAATCTTTTCAAATCCATATAAAAGAAGATGCTAATCTTATTGTGAACTACAGTATGGTGCCGCAAGAATTGCGTAAAGTTTTTGAAACTGAAAAAACAGTAAGTGACTTTATGGCAACTATGAATGAATCGTGGAATAACGAAGTTTCAAGCAAGATAGAAAATTGCCAAAGCAGTATTGCATCTGCCATATTCTTATATAACAGCTTTTTTGGCATTATTTCTACAGGGAGTATTTCAGAACATATTAAATATTCAGAAGCTCATGAAAACATGCTAGATATTAGCGGTAGACTTCTTGCAAATGCGCAAAAAAAGCACGAAATGGACGAACAATTGCGCAATGCGCACGAAGAAGCCTTGATTAGTTCAAAAGCAAAAAGTGATTTCTTAGCAAATATGAGTCATGAAATAAGAACGCCTTTAAATGCTATTTTAGGCATGTCTGAAATAGTACTTAGAGAAAGCAAAGGCAGAAATATTGAGACCTATACAAAGGAAATAAAGAAAGCTAGTGAGAGTTTATTAGTTATCATCAATGATATACTAGATATTTCAAAAATAGAATCAGGTAAGCTTGAAATTATAGAAGTTGAATACAAAATAAGCTCTTTATTGAATGATATTATCAGCATAGCAAGGATGCGCCTTGAAGATAAAGCCCTATTATTAACAACTTTCATACAATCTGATATACCAAGCACTCTTTATGGCGATGAAATCAGAATAAAGCAAATACTTATAAATTTATTATCTAATGCGATTAAATTTACAAAAGAAGGCAATATAGACTTATCTGTCAAGTGCGAAGAGCACGAGGGCAAGAGTGAACTTGTTTTCACTATTTCTGATACGGGTATGGGTATAAAAGAAGACGATATGAAACGTCTTTTTATGCAATTTGAACGCGTTGACACAAAGAAAAATAGAAATATCGAAGGAACAGGCCTTGGGCTAACGATAACTAAGCAATTATGCGAAATGATGCAAGGCAGTATAAGTGTGCAAAGTGAAGTGGGCGTGGGTTCTGTGTTTACTGCAAGAATTCCACTGCAATATAGAAATAAAAAGCCGATTGCAAATAAAGTTCCAAATGTAAAGGTTTTAATTTTTGAAACAAGAGAAGTTTATGCTCGCTCTTTCAAGCAAACACTAGACGATATGCAAGCAAGCTCTTCTATTTGTACAAATCAAAGTGAACTTACACAATACCTTGCAAAAGAAAAATTTGATTATTTAATTGCTTCTACAGCATATATTGATGAAGTAAAGAGCCTTTGTTCAAGTGTGAACATAGACATTAATTTTGTATTTATATCAGATTTAGGCGATTTGACAATCTATCCAGAAGAAAATGTTCTGTCTTTGCCTATAAATTGCATACAAATTTCAAAAATATTTGAAAATGAAGATTTAACTATACAAAAAGAAGAAAAAATCTATGACTTTGTCGCGCCGACTGCAAAAATTCTTGTTGTAGATGATACTATGATGAATTTAGAAGTAGCAAAAGGCTTGATGAGTCCTTTCAACTTTAATATAGAAACAGCTGAAAATGGTGCTATTGCTGTTGAAATGATAAAGAATAATAGCTATGATTTAATCTTTATGGATCACATGATGCCTGAAATGGACGGCATAGAAGCAACTACAGTAATAAGAAATATGGAAGGCGATTACTATAAAAAGCTCCCTATAGTAGCTCTTACAGCAAATGCGCTTGTTGGGGCAAAAGAGCTATTTGTGAAAGAGGGTATGAATGACTTTTTAGCTAAGCCTATAGAAATGGAAAAGCTCAAAGAAATTTTGCAAACATGGCTGCCAAAAGAAAAACTGAATCAATTAGTATAGGCTTAGAATAATAGTCTTATTGAGAGTGTGAAACTCTATAAAAGTGTTGTTTTTTAACTATTAACTATCTTTATTTTGCTTTGTCTTTTAATACTGTTTTGAAATAAATAAAGTAAGTGCCAACTTTGTTTGCAGACAAAAATGGAGGCACATTGTCTGCTTCCTTTTATAAGCATTTTCAGCAGTTTAGTTTTGGTTTGAGACAATGGCACATTATTTGCTTTATTTGTATTAGTATGCGTATTCATTGTGCGCATTATAGATTTATAGAAAATTGTTTTAGAGTCGCTTTGAATTTTAAATTGCTCTACATTAAATCAATACAGAAGGAAGAAAACTATGTCTACAATCAATCCCAACTTTCAGCCAACTCAATTAGCAAATAATCTACCACAAGCAAATGCAACGGATTCTATCTCCTACAAGGGTAGTGGAAGATTTGGCAAACAAGGCGCATTATCAAAAATTTGGACGAGCATGAAAAGTGCGAGTGCCGGCGGAAGACATTTTATCAAAAAAGACAATCAACAAGCCCTTTCTAAACTTTCTCAGGCTCTGCGAATGCAAGGTTTAGATTCGACAAAAGCAAGTCAGATTGTAGGTAGAATAGGAGCTGATGCGGATATAGAATCGGGAAGAAGGGTGCTAAACGGTGCTGATATACAGCGTGTGATGGCTGATTTAGCTGCAATTGACAATAATATTAATAATGTTGTCACAACGCTTCAAAACAGCAATCTCAGTGCGCATCAAGGCAATTGCACAGTTTCGCAAGGTCTTGTTATGGGCATTGTGAACTCAAGTACTGACTTGAAGGAAGTTTCACAAAATCAACTGCATCAAATTGCAGATAGAATGCTTACCCAACTCTTGGGCGGTGAAGCTGCAAATGCCACACCAGCAGCAAGGCTTCAAAATATCAATAGTCTTCTTGCAGAGCTTAATTCACCTCTTATGAAAGAATTGATAGCGGATATGAGAGATGGTATTATTGTTAAAAATGACGCACAACGCACTGCTGCGCCAAGTCCGCAATCAATAAATTTAATAAACCTGATTAAATTTAAGCTTGAGTGCCAGCAAGCGAGTATAAGCGGAGGCGCTAGTCCGCAATTCTCTCCTACCTTATCTACTCAAACAAGCCCTCAGGCTCGTGCTACTCATTTAAGGCAGGTTGCTGCACCTGGTTCAAGTGTAGTTGCTTTAGCAAATAGCTTTGGATTAAGTGTTCAAACTCTAGGCACACTTTGTCGAGACTATTGTCAAAGAATCAGTGATGCAGCGCTTTCTGAACCTGTGACTAAGGTTTTTTTAAGGGACAACCATACTCCTATCAAAGCATTCACAGACATACTGAGCGCTCCACTGCGTGACTTGCAAGAGCCAATAAGTGCCTTAGCTGATTCCTTTGGTCCAAAAACGGAAAGCGGCGAAGAAATTGCCATGAATTCACCAAAAGTCTATACTTCTACTTATGAGACAAAGATGGACATGGCGGTAAGTTCTTTTATGCATATACTCAATAGTAATCCTGTTCAAAGAGATGCTTACGTCTCTACTGTGCGTGAATTGTATCTGGCTTTGGCAAATGGAATAGATCAGACAGGTTTAGAGCCTTCACAACAATTAAAACGTGAAGCATTGAACGCGGTAATTCAAAAATCGCTTCCAGCAGCATTGGCTATGGGCATACAAAGCGGTGAATTTTCGACCTTGATTTCAAGAGCGATACTTTATACTAATCCACAAATGGGTATAGGCATAGATCTTTTAGATGATTTTAGAGCGATGTTTACTGGTCCCGGGCACTATTTAAGTGCATAGAAAATGTTGTTAAATTTATTCTTTTACCCAATAAGAGCAGTTTCAAGTTTTTGAAACTGCTCTTATTGCTTCTGTCTATCTTTCATGTGTGAAGATATATTTATTTTTTCCTTCGCGTTTTGCTGCATAAAGCGTATTATCGGCTTCTATCATAAGTTCTTCATAGCTTTTTTCATTTTCGCTTATCAAAACAATTCCTGCACTTACGCTGACCTTAGATAAATCTACGCTCGCACCCAAGGAAATTTTGTGTATATTATCAAAAATCTTATCAAAGGAATCGCGAATAGTTGCTTCGTCTTTTGTGTCATTGAGCAGAAGAAGAAATTCATCTCCGCCAAGTCTGCCTAAGATATTTCCTGGTTTTATAGCGTGTTTTACCGCAGAAATGAAGGATTGCAAGTAGATATCGCCTGTATGGTGACCATAGGTGTCGTTGATTGACTTAAAATTATCTATATCCAATATAGCCAATGCGTGCAGTGTGCCTTTTTGATTTTGTGTAGCAATAATAGTGCTTATTTTTTCAATAGCTGTAGCTCTGCTGTATGTTCCTGTGAGCGAATCTTTTTCTATGCTCAACTGTAAACTGCTACTCAAAGCACGCGCAGAATCTAATGTGTTCACTAAAATAGCCTTATGTCTTTTGAAAACTAATGTCATGAGACTAAAATAAATTCCATATAAAAGCACAAGAAAGCTAATAAATATAAGTGTGCTTTTATTACTATTTTTAAGCATTTCCATATTTATTTCATCGAGAACAATGCTCACAACACACCAATCTGTTTGAGGAATTCGCACCATAACAGCAGATCTTTCTTCCTCTTTGAATTTATAATTGAGTAAAACCGTTTCTGAATTATACATGTCTTGTTTAATAGATATTGCTGTATGTCCATTTATAATGTCTAAAGAGCCGATAAAAGAGTACATGTCACCAGACTTAAAGGCATTTTCTTGTCTGCCGCTTAAATAAACTGGTGTGCCGTCTACTTGACTGATATGATAGAAAGCTTCGCCACCAAAACTTTTTAGTGAGAGAAGTTTTGAAATTTCATCAAGTTTGTACACACCATAAAGCTCGCCAATTTTTTCCCCTTCAAATATAATATTTGTTGAGAAAATAAGCACCTTATTGCCTTGACGATCAGTATAAATTGGATGCATGTAGGCATTGTTATGCATAGTTTTATTATAGATACTTTCTATAGGAATATCTAATTTCTTTCCATAAGCATCTAAAGCGCTCATGCCAAGGTAAGAAATATAAAGATTGCTAAACTTTGTTTTGTCAAGCAAGAAGAGCATTTCTTTATTATGGCTTGCTTGGTCTTCAAAATTTTTAGTGTCTGACAAAGCAACACTTAAAACTTCTAAAGAAATCATTGATTCTTCAACGAATAAGGCTATTTTATCAGAGAGACTCGTTGCTAATTCAACTAAAAACCTGTCGTTGATTTTTTTAAATTCACGGTGATTATAGTCTACAAAGAAAATCAAGGAAAGAATGGTAAATAGGGCAACAAAGAAGCCGCCAGTGTAGAGTAAGATATTTTCTTTTATCACTTGCTGTTGCTTGAAAAGAGCGTCATTTGCGTCTTCGCGTTCCTCGGTGTTCATCTCACATTGCATGAGATTTTCTTTTGAAACAACTACAAGTTCAGCAAAAGGCATTGGCTTTGAAAATAAATAGCCTTGTGAATAATGTACATTATTTTCAACCAGCAATTTTTGCGTAGTTGCTGTTTCAACAAATTCAGCAATGAGCTCTACATGCATCTTTTCGCTCATAAAGGCTATGCTACTCAAGATATGATTGTAGTTAAAATCTGTTCCAAGCAACTTTGTTAAAGAGCCGTTAATTTTCAGAAAATCTACTTCAATATTGCCAAATTCAATAAAGTTAGAATAGCCTGAACCAAAATCATCAACTGCAAACTTACAGCCGCATTGCTTCACACGGTGAATAAAAATGCGTAAGGCTTGTAAATCGGTAAAGGCTTCAGTTTCAAGTAATTCAAAAACAAAATTCTGCGGGTTTGGAAGTGTTTCAAGATATTCAAAAAGTGTGTTTCTAAACTCTTCAGATAAAATGTCGTAAGCAGATATATTTAAAGTAATTGTTTCATGTCTATCTCTGAAAAGCTCAAAAACCTTAACTACCATGCAAAGACTAAGTGGAAGGTAGAGATTGTATTTCTTTGCTATATCCATAAAATCATTAGGGAAAAGCATTCTTCCGTCAGGGTGTTGAAGGCGCATCAAGGCTTCATACATACGAAAACAATTTTTCTTATTGTCATAAATGCCTTGAAAATAAGGAATAATTGCTTTGTCTTTAATGATGGATTTTAAAGCAGCCACCATCTGAAATTCTTCGTGTAGATTAGTTATATCCTCTTGCAAAAGATCGCAATGATTCAATCTTCTTAGGCCAATAGAAAGAGATGTGTCTTTAGAATAATTGAGTAATTGCTGTATAGCAAGACCTTGTAATGTATAGGTAAAGTTGTTATAGTAGCGCGTAGAGCTTTGTGCATCGTCTTTGAGTGATACAAAGTTTTCACTGCCTAAATCTTGTGAGTAGGAGTGCACAATTTCCGCAAAAAAATGATCGCTTACTTTTTGTTCTACAGTAAAAAAGAAGTTTGCCGCATCGTATCTATAAAAATTTATCTTGTGCTGGGGATAGTGTTTATTTGCAAAGTCTATACATTGTTTTATATTTTCATCAGCGAGTTTTGTAAAATCTTCATCGCCTAATTGCTTTAAAAGATTTTGTGAATCTTCAATGGAAATAAGGCATATTTGTAAACTTTTTTTCTCTGCTTGGCTTTTGAGAAATTGAGGAATCGAACTATAAAATTTACTTGTGCCGTAAGAGAAGCGTTCTTTAACTTGCTCTTCTGTGTCAATAAAAGAAGCAAATATGTCTGACTTTAAACTATTGCCTAAATTGTTTATAATATTGATAAAGTCATCATTTGCTTCAAGAAGAGTGCTTACAGAGTCAAAAACCGATAAATCAGGTTCGATATAGACTTCCTTTTCTGCTAAGGTAAAGAAGCAAGCAGAACCGTTTAACAGCTGGACTTGATTGTTCTTTGTGCCTATTTCTCCATGCATAAATGCGCCGCAGATAGCGCTTTTTTTAAATGCGCCTAATTCCCATTTGGCTATGCTGTTTGCAAAGAGTTTTCTAAATAAGCAGGAATAGCAAAAAATCATTTCTGCAGATGTCATTTGTAGTTGCTGGCATGTTTCCTGAAATTCTTCTGCGCTTTTGATAGGGCTTACATAGCCTAAGCGAAACTTTTGCTCTGGCTTTATTTCTGTGTAAAAAGTGCGTATTTTATTGGTGGCTTGTTCGTATTGCAAAAAGCATGTGGAATTGCTATAGCCTTCAAAAACAAGAGGGAAGCGTAAAAGCATGTCAGTGGCGACAGTATTTTTCCAATCGTCATTTGGGCTAAATTCTTCCATGCCAAGCTTTTCGCAAAACCATTGTAATGCTGGAACATTATCTATTTCTTCAATATATTCTGCATTTGATTTTGTGATAGTAAAAACTTCACTGATAGCAGGGTGGCCTACAATAATATCGGAATAGGCAAGTACAAAGTCATTGCTAATAAAAGTTACTAAATAAGCATTTATATAGGCATTATTTTCATCAAAAATAAAGGATTCAACCGCGCCATTTGCACCCATATTTCCCGCTATTCCGCCAATAAATGAAATGCCAGGTAAGATTTCAGATAAATGGTCAAGAACTTCAGTAATATCATGCCTTACTGCGTCAAAATTTAAAAGTGCGAAATTTGTAGAAATAGATTTTGAAGCATCTGCAATTGAGTGAGCAACTTCCTTTGCTGTGAGATTTTGAGTCGTGTCGATTTTTGAATGAAAACTGCCATGCTCAAATTATCTGAGAGAAATAAGCGTTTCGTCGTCATATATATCGCCTAAATAAATCACGCCAGAAGTAGAACAACCATTAACCTGTGCATGAGGAGCAAGTTTTTTAATTTCCTTTGCAAGCTTTACAGCTTCTTCTTCGTTAAAAACGCTTGTATGTATTGATATATGGCAATGCTTGCTTGAGTCTAAGTTATTGCTCTCAAGCCATGCGGTTAAACTCTCTAAATCTTTATATAAAGTGTTCTGTGTTTTCATATATTTTTTTAATTCCTGAAGAATGAATTATTTCACAAGTATATTATAAAATCTTATTCTTAGCAAGTATTTTCAAAGCTTATATTTGTAAATTTCACATCAGGAAGTTATTTTAGTGAAAAAAATCCACTTGGTCGCCGAAGGTAAAAAAAAAGTGAATTAAAATTACTGCCTTTCCATTTTTAAAAGAGTGTCAAGTACGCGTAAGTTTGCAGAAAAATCATCGGCATCATTTCGTAATAAGTATTCGTGTTCTTTAGCAAAAGCTTCAGCAAGACGCGCAAGTACTTCTTCACTGTGCAGAAGTGCATTTGTGATGGTTTCGTTTTTAGGGGAAGTTTGGTGACGTTTATAGCTATCAAGAACAGAATGCGTAGCAGGAAGATAGCGAGCTAAGAATTTTTCACCGCTTTTAATGTCCCTATTGTCTTCTTTCATGCAGCTAATAATAGCATCAGCAGATAAAGCCAATGAAAGCAGTGTCTTTTGTGAGTTTTGCGGTAGCCAGCTTTGTTTTTGGTAGAGATTTTTCACCGACTGGCGATATTCTTCAAAAGGATCTCTGTTTTTTTTTTGTTCTATTTGTATTTTTCTTTCAGCTTGCAAGCGTTTTTCTTCTTCTTGTTTCTTTACATAAAGAGCGTAGAATCGCTGTGTAAGTATACCAATAAAGAAGAGAAAAGCAAAAGATGCTAAGGTTAAAGCGAGATTTGAAAGAGGAAGAATGCCAAATAAAGCTAAAAGCAAGAAGGGCACAGCTATCCATTCAGAGCCCATATTGAATTTCTTTATAAAAATTCTTTGTATATAGGCCTGTAAACCTCCTAAAAAGAGAGAGGGCACAAGAAAAAGACCAAGAAGAGAGCAAAAAAGCACTTGCACTAAGCCAAGTATCGCTGGCATAAGCCATGTGAAATGCAAGGAAGTTGCGCGTGCAAGAAGGCAAATAAAAGCCATGTATGCGGCAAATATTCCAGAGATACTGTCGTATTCTACAGCTAAACCAGACACCTGCAAGGCGGCAATAAAGGCACTACAGTGCACTAATATACGAATGCCAAAGCCCTTTAAAAAGTTTAGTATAGACTGAAAAAAACTATGCTCATCATTTTGTGTCATTGTGCAAACCCTAGTTTTTTTCGCCTATTGCATGTTCAATTGATTGCTGTGCTTTGTTTTTTGCAAGTCCTTGCAAGGATTCTTTAAGCTGACCTTCCATTACAAGTAATTCTTTTTCAACTTCAATACGTTTTTGACGTCCCTCTGCTGAAATGCGAATGCTTTCGTCAATAGTGCTGATAAGCTTATTATGCACTTCACGCAGGGTTTCAATGTCAACAATAGAGCGTTGTACTTCGCGAGTGACTTCAAGAGAAGTTTGTTCAAGCATAGCCGCATTTTTACGCAACATTTCATTTGTCGTGTCAGAAACATCTTTTTGCAGTGCAGCTGCTTGCTTTTGCCCGTGTAGCGTGAGGGCAAGTACCATTTGATTCTTCCAAATAGGTATGGTGGTGAGAATGCTCGTTTGAATTTTTTGTGCTAAAGCCCTATTATTTGACTGAATAAGACGAATTTGTGGTGCCATTTGCACTGTAATTGTGCGTGATACTTCTAAATCGTGTAAACGTCTTTCAAAACGGTTGATTTGCTCTGAAAAATCACGCAATCTTTGCGAATCAAGAGCGTCACCGCTTGTTTCAGCTAAGCTTTGTAAGCGTACAAGTTCAACACTGCGTGCTTCTTCAAGTTTTTTCTTACCTGCGCTGATATACATAATAAGGTCTTCGTGAAAGCGTTCGTTATGTCCATATAATTGTTCTAAAATTTCAACATCACGCAAAAGACCAATCAAAGAATTGTCTAATTCATTGCTTATACTTTCAATTTGTTCAGCAAGTGTTTCAAACTTCGCTACTGTCTTCTTTACGCTGTCAAACATAGAGCCAATAAGAGGTAATTTCTCTAAGAAATTCGGCTCTTTATTCATATCAGTGACGTCAATACCCTTGACCTTAATCATAAGATTTGTAAGAAATTCACCTACTTCACCAGAGTCTTTTGCCCTTACTCGTGAAAGTAAGTCATCTGAAAAACGTGATATTTCTTGCATTGTGCTTGTGCCATAAGTAATGTCTAAAGAAGGGTCTGCTAAGTTAATTGAATGTGCAAGTTCATCAACTTTTTTTTCTGAATTTTGTGCTATTTCTGAACTTTGACTTTCTATGGTATTTGATTGAAATGTTTGTAATTCTGTATTGTTATCCATAATGTCTTCCCCTAATAAATATATATTTAAATCTTGTATCTTCTTGTCAGAATAAAGCATAATTCTATGTTGCTTCTGTAGAATAGTCAAGTTTTGCCCACTTTATGTTTTTTTATAATGAGAGTGTTTTTTTTTGCCTTCGGCGACCAAAGGACTACCGCCCTTTGGAAACCCGAACATGAGC
>CAYJHE010000070.1:0-11890 GCA_964369675.1 uncultured Desulfovibrionaceae bacterium
AAACCCGAACATGAGCGGTTAAGCGATACTTATGACTAAGGCATTTTATTTTTTTAATTTGCGAAAAAGTTTTAAGCTTCGCTTAAATACTGTTTCGCTTTAAAAATTGAGAGCTATCAAATAGTTAAGTATAAGTGTGAACAAAGTGTAAGAAGCATGTTCACTGCGTTCACATGTGTTTTTTGCATACTTTCATAGCCGTTAATCGTTAATAAAGTTTTTTAAATTAGTAAAGCCTATACAAGTATAGGCTTTATTCATTAAGAGTAATCAAATGCTTTAAATTTTCTCGCACCGCCAGACAAATTAATATACACGCCAAGATATAAAGCGGTGAAATAAAAAGCTTTAGAAGGAAAGGATGGGGGTTTTCCTTCCCCCAAAAAAAATCCCTTACCTTAATTTTCTCACTTCAACGGCTTGTGCGTGCGCTTCAAGTGCTTCTAGGCGTGCAAATCTTGCAATCGCGTCTGCATTTTGGTGTACAAATGAAGGCGAGATAGCGAGCACATTTGTTTTCTTGATAAAGGTATCAACGCTTAAACCTGATGAAAAGCGTGCTGTTGACATTGTTGGGAGCACATGGTTTGGTCCTGCAAAATAATCACCTGTGGATTCTGCTGAATACTGCCCTAAGAAAAGAGCGCCTGCATTCTTGATGTATGGGAGTAATTGCCAAGGGTCGCTTGTCATCACTTCCATATGTTCTGGCGCAATAAAATTTGAAAATTCAATACATTGCTGCATATTTGGCAATATAATTATACCCGACCAATCTTTCAAAGATTGCGTTGCTATTTCGTTTCTTGGCAGTGTTTTCAATCTTTTTGTCAAGTATTTTACAGTTTTTGAAGCAAGTGACTTTGAAGTGGTTACCAAGAGGGCTGAGGCCATTGTGTCGTGCTCGGCTTGAGAGAGCATGTCTGCTGCAATATAGTCTGCATTTGCTGTATCGTCAGCAAGTATGAGTATTTCGCTAGGACCAGCTATCATATCGATTGCAACACGCCCTTGCACCATACGTTTTGCTGCTGTCACATAGGCATTTCCTGGTCCTGTTATAATGTCTACAGCTTTGATTGTTTGCGTACCGTAGGCAAGCGCTGCTATAGCCCATGCTCCGCCAACTGCATACACTTCGCGTATATCTAAAAGATAGGCAGCTGCAAGTATATAAGGATTAAGCGTTCCGTCTTCTCGCGGTGGGCTCACAACAACAATTTCACTCACACCTGCAACTAAGGCAGGAATTGCGCCCATAAGCAAGGAAGAAATAAGAGGAGTATTGCCACCTTGTCCGCCAGGAACATAGATACCGGCTCTGCGAATGGCTTCAACTTTTTGTCCTAAAATACTGCCGTCTTCTCTTGTGTGAAACCAAGATTTTTGTTTTTGCATTTCGTGAAATTGCTTTATATTTTTAGCAGCTTCTTGAAGAATAGTGTAATCTGCCACTGGAATAGAAGCGGCGGCTTCTGCAATCACATGTGTTGGCACACGAAAAAAACCCTCGCAATGCTTTGCATCAAATTCTTTTGTATATTTAATGAGCGCGCTGTCGCCGTCTTGACGTACATTGTCAATAATTTCTTTCACTTTTAGGTCAATCTCAGGATTAAACTCATCTCTTTTTGACAATGGTATAAAGGCTTGTATTGCTTCTTTAACATCATTAAATATAAATTCTTTGCACGACATAAGTTAAACTCCTTTTATAAAATATAAGAATTATCCATACATTTTTCTGCTAAAATACCTTTATTTGTTATAAATGTCGAGTTTTTTTTATAAGAAAAAAAGAGCTTGCTGAATACGGTCTCTTGTATTATATTCCATTAACTTGCTTGGTTTCTTGAAAACTCTTATTTAGGGTCTAAAACAAAGCAAAAAAATAACATTTTATGAGTGAGTGCAAAATGTATAAACTATTATTAACATACATATATGTCTTTCTTTTTTCCTTTATTAATGCTTCCATGGTTGCGTATAGCTTGCAAGACATCAACTTATTTTATGAACTTTGCTATTATGCCATTCTTCCTTCTTTTGCTATAAGTTCTGTAATTTTATTATTCAATCCACTCAGCATTCTTGCAGAAACATTTCTTTTCTTTCTTGCAGGCATTTGGAATCTTGTAACTATTTTCTACGCAAACACTTTCAAAGAGCAAGTGAGCACTCTCTCAACCAGTATAGCAATCTACAAAGGCGATATTGATGTCTTTAAATACCTTGAACCCTATACAAATATTGAACTTATTGTTCTTATGTTTCTTTCTGTTGCTCTGCCACTTATTCCTTGGCACTTTCTTAATTATTGCAAGGAACAAGTTTCTCTCAAGACAAAATTTTTATTATTACTTCTCTCTGCTTTAATTCTCCTTATTCCAATGAATTTAGCTTCAGATCAAAACACTGCGCCAGAAAGCAGAAGCTCTACAGTTGAACAAAACCTTGATAAACTTTACTATATTAAGTACAGCATGCAATTTGCCAAAGAACTCGATGCTCATAACCAAGAGCAAGCTCAAGAAAATCAAGAATAAATAACATGCAACTAGGATATGTTTCTCAATATAGAAATACAGTCTAGCAATAATAACTTTATTTAGAGGTAATAACCCATGTCAAAAGTATTGAAACTTTGTGCATATTCTCTTGCTCTCTATGTTTTTTTTGCATTTATAGGTCCACAAATCATTTCCCTCTCTCCGACATGGCAAGCGTTAAACAATGCTTTAGAAGAAAATAATGTCGAAGGCGGAGCTTTATTCTATACAGAAATCCCCTTTATCGAAGAAGCAGAACAAGCTGTTCGAGACGGGGTTGAAAAAGGTATGGCTTTGAGAAAAGAAGGGCTTGCTCATTAATCAATAGCATTACATTTTTAAAATACAATTTTTTATTTAAAGGTAATATTATGAACAAAACAACAGTAAAAGAACTACAAAATTCATCATCACCTAAAGAAAATGTCACACTTTGCGGCTGGATTCGCACAAGAAGAGATTCAAAGGCTTTTAGTTTCTTAGAAATAAATGATGGCTCTTCGCTCTCAAATATTCAATGCATTTTAGATGAGGGCACTGCTGCTTACAGCACTCTTACTAGCGAAAATATGAATATCAACACAGGGGCAGCTGTAAAAATCATTGGCGACTTGATTGAATCACCGGGCAAGGGGCAAAAGTGGGAAATAAAGGCAAGCGAAATGGAAGTTTTTGGTCTTGCAGACCCTGAAACCTTTCCTATACAAAAGAAAAGGCATACTGACGAATATCTAAGAACAATAGCGCACTTACGCCCTCGTTCAAACAAATACGGCGCTACTTTTAGAATACGTTCTGCAGCTTCTTTTGCTGTGCACGAATACTTTAAAAACGAAGGTTTTTATTATGTGCACACACCTATTTTAACAGGTGCAGACTGTGAAGGCGCAGGCGAAATGTTTAAAGTAACCACATTACCTGACGGCAAAACTGATTATAAAGAAGATTTTTTTGGCAAACAGGCTCATCTCACTGTTTCAGGACAATTAGAAGCTGAAACAATGGCAATGGCACTTGGAAAGGTCTATACTTTCGGGCCAACTTTTAGAGCTGAAAATTCAAACACACCTCGCCACGCAGCAGAATTTTGGATGATAGAACCTGAAATGGCTTTTGCTGACCTTGAAGACGATATGCTCTTAGGCGAAGGGCTTACAAAGTATGTGCTAAAATATTGCATGGAAAATTGCGAAGAAGACCTTGCTTTATTTGACCAATTTGTTTCAAAAGGACTTTTGGATTCGCTAAAAAATATTGTAAGCACTGACTTTCATAAAATTCCCTATAACGATGCTGTAGACATACTTTTAAAATCTAATAAAGATTTTGAATATAAAGTAGTTAAAGGGCAAGATTTACAAACTGAACACGAACGCTTCTTAACAGAAGAATATTTTAAAGGTCCTGTAAGCGTTTACAACTATCCAAAAGGCATAAAAGCTTTTTATATGCGCATGAATGACGATAACGAAACAGTTGCAGCAATGGACTTACTTGTTCCTCGCATAGGCGAACTTATAGGCGGTTCACAGCGTGAAGAAAGGCTTGATTTACTTGAAAAACGCATAATCGAACTTGGGCAAGACCCTAAAGATTATTGGTGGTATCTTGACTTACGCCGCTTTGGAACAGCCCCTCACGCAGGTTTTGGTATGGGCTTTGAACGTATGCTTATGCTTTTGACAGGTATAAGCAATATACGCGATGTCATTCCTTTTCCTCGTACACCAGATAATCTAGAATTTTAGTTCAATCTCTAGGCTATGTTTCTAATTCATTCTTTTGCGTTTTTACTGCCGAAAAGTGTCATTTTTGCGCAAGGCTAGTATTATATTTATACACTCCATTCCGCAAAAACTCCATTTTCGTTGTAAAATTCACAAAATCTTTGAATTTGGAAACACACCCTAGTAAATAGGAAAAGTATGTTTGGCTTTCTTAAAAAAAACAAGTCACAAGATAAGAAACTCACCTATGAAAAGGTCATTATCGTGGGTGCAGGTGAAGTTGGCTATCACTTAGCAAAAAGACTTTCAAGAGAAGAAAGAGACATTGTTGTTATTGATAAAAACGCTTTAAAGCTTGAAAATGTCAAAAACAGTCTCGATGTGCATACACTTCTAGGCTCAGGCTGTAATCCGCAAATACTAGAAGAAGCAGGTATCACTTCTGCTGATGTGTGTATTGCTGCAACAAATGACGATGAAAACAATATACTTGTTTCTACCTATGCCGCGGTGCTAAACCCTGAAATAAAAAGGCTTGCTCGTGTAAGAAGCAATGATTATATCAAGTATCTTGACAAATTAGACGAAAAAGGAATAGGAATAGACCTTGTTGTCAACCCAGAATACGAAGTAGTAAGAACAATTGACAGATTGCTTTCACTTCCGCAAGCGCTTGATTATGCTGAATTTGCTCAAGGCAATGTGCGCATGGTTTGCTATAAAATTGATGAGGGTAACTTTATAGGTAAACCGCTTATCGAATTTAAAACTCTTGTGGGCACAAATGAAGTCTTAGTGGCAGCCATTCGCCGCAATGGCACTCTTTTTATTCCTTTTGGTGAAGACACAATTGAAAAAGACGACATTGTTTATTTTATCTATAAAAGTTCACAGCAAAAATTTCTTCTTTCCTTTCTTGGCAAGAGTAATGCTATTTTTTCCTCGGCCTGCATTGTTGGCGGTGGAAATATAGGTTTCTACCTTGCCAGACTTTTTGAAGCAAAGGGCATTCAAGTAAAACTCTTTGAAATAAACGAACAAAGAGGTGAATTTTTAGCAAGTGAATTAAAATCTACCCTTGTCTTACTTGGCGATGCAAGAGAAAAAGAACTCTTAAATGCCGAAGCCATAGGGAAGATGGATGTCTTTGTTGCTGTTACGGGCGATGAAGAAACAAATATACTCACTTGTCTCTTGGCTAAGTCCTTAAATGTGCGCGATACCATTGCAAAAGTAAATAAAGTCAGCTATGTTTCCTTGCTTTCTAATATAGGTATTGACCACAATGTGAGCCCACGAATTGCAGCAGTTAATTCTTTTTCAAATTATATAAGAGAAGGAAAGGTGCTCACTTCTGTGAGCATTGGTTCTGATGAAGCTGAAATCATTGAAGTGGTTCTTTCTGAAGAATCGCCTTATGTCGACAAAGCAATTATGGAATTACACTTACCTAAAGGTGTCATTTTAGTAAGTATTTTACGAAAAGGTATTGTCATTATTCCTCAAGGTAATACGCTTTTGCACAAAGAAGATCACATCATAGTTCTTGGAACACAAGTTGCTTTAAAGCTGTTAAATATAAAATAGACGATTACGGTTAATTTATTTTTTCTTTTTTATTATGCTTGAAATTAATTTGAATTAGATGTATTTAAAAAAAAGAAACTTTGAATAGGATGTTATTATGAGCTCTGAAAATGAAACTACGATGTCTGAAAGAGAATTGCTTGAAAAATATAGCCAAGAAAAAAAAGAATTACTTGAAAGGCAAAAAATTGATAAAGTAACAAATCAATTAACAAAAAACCTTCAAGAAACTCTTGAAAGCTCTTTTTCAGGTAAAGAACCTTCGATTAACGAGGTTATACAAGAATCAGAATTTTATAAAAGTATTGCCGAAAATATTAGAGCTGGTGTGAGAAACATCTATAACGATATTGCAAGCACTCATAGCATGTATGCTGAATTTGACAAAGACCAAGCAGAACAACTCTTTTCAGAAACTTCCGAACAATTGAGAGCTGTTGTTGAATTTACCGAACAAGCCACAAATTCAATCATGCAACACATCGAAAGACATTTAGAATATTCTGACACAGTCATGGAATATTTAAAACAATCAGATATAAGCCCTGATCAAGTTGAAGAAATGCGCAATTATAACAACCAATTGAGCATGGATTTGACAGACATGATGACAACTCTTTCTTTCCAAGACATCACAGGACAAAGAATCAAAAAAGCCGCTAATGCTATCAAGAAAATAGAAAAAATGCTTTTAGAGCTTTATTTGTCTTCAGGCCTTATTTTGAAAGCCTACGAAACCTCACCTGAACAAGATTACGACACTCTTGCAGAAGGCACAAAAGAAAAGGCTCATGGTCTTTCAGAGCAAATCATCAATTCAGAACTCAAAGGTCCAAATACAGTCACTACACAGCAAGATATTGACGACCTTTTAGCACAATTTGACCTCTAGTATTTACACGAAATTACAACTTATTTTTACTTTTGCCTTCGGCGACCAAAAAACCTTAGCATGCGCGGTTAACATGAAGTGTATGGCTAAAGCAGATAATTTATTTTTTAATTTGCGAAAAAGTTTTAAGCTGCGCTTAAATACTGTTTGGCTTTAAAAATATGTGGCACATCAATATAAAGGGCAATCTAGGACAAAAATTGAGTGATATGTTCACTTCCTTCACATGTTTTTTAAGAAAGTACATTTAAATGGCATGCTAATAGAAAACTCTATGAAATGAAAAACCCGTGATTTCACGGGTTTTTTTGTGTCTTTTATCTTGTCTTCTTTCTACTCTTTTTTGGTTTTATTTTAGGTAAATAAGCATGAAAAAGACTTTATTTGGATTATTTTTTAAACTTGATTTATACAAATAATTAGTATAAATAAAGTACACACTTTTTATATAAATTTAGGGAAAAACATGTCGAAAATTGCATTAATTACAGGCGCAAGCAAGGGAATTGGCAAAGCAATTGCTCTTGGTCTTGCTAAAGATGGCTATGATATTTGGCTAAACTACCGTTCTGACCACTCTTCTGCCAATGAAATAAAGCAAGAAATAGAAAAACTTGGGCAAGAATGCCTTTTACTTGCTTTTGATGTGACAAATGCCAATGATGTAGAAAGAAATATTCTTCCCTTATTAGAAAATAACATACCCTATATACTTGTAAATAATGCAGGTTTTTCTAAAGACACTATCTTTGGTCTCATGGGCGAAGACGGTTGGTCAAAGGTAATGGATGTGCATTTAAACGGCTTCTTCCATATCACCCGCCTTCTTGTACCCTATATGCAAAGAGCAAGAAAAGGAAGAATTATAAATATAAGTTCAACCTCCGGTCAAACAGGTGTTGCAGGACAAGTGAACTATTGCGCTGCAAAAGCTGGGCTCATTGGCGCAACAAAAGCGCTTGCAAAAGAACTTGCAAAGAGAAATGTACTCGTAAATGCCGTTGCGCCAGGTTTTATTGAAACAGCAATGACCGAACACCTTCCAAAAGCAGAATACTTACAAGGCATTCCGATGGCAAGGGTTGGTACAAGTGATGAAGTAGCAGGCTGTGTGAGATTTTTAGCTTCTGATATGGCTTCGTATGTGACAGGGCAAGTTATTGCTGTAAACGGTGGATTATACATGTAATCCAAGTGGTTATGCAACAATGAAGAAAGTAGTTATTACAGGTGTCGGGGCAATTTCAGTTCTTGGAAATGACCATGAAACAATAGCCAAGGCTCTATACGAAGGCAAATGCGGTCTTGTGCACGATAGTGCAAGGCAAGACTATGGTTACAGAAGTTGCCTTACAGGTGCTATACAAAATTTTAAGGCATCAGAATATTTAAACAGAAAGCAAATGCGCTCTATGCCTGACTTTGCTAAGCAAGCCTATGCTGCTTCTTTGCAAGCAATCACGCAAGCAAATCTTGACGAAGCTCAACTTGCTTCCGACAAGTGCGCTATAATTTTCAGTAATGATTCCACAGTAAAACCAGCCTTTGACCTTGCGCAAAAAAAGGCTGAGGGCATTGAAAATACAGCACTTGGCTCAGGACATATCTTTCAAATAATGAATTCAACCATAAGCATGAATTTAGGCGTGCTCTTTGGTATTCGCGGTGGCTCATGGACTGTGAGTTCAGCTTGTTCAGGCGGACTGTTGGCTGTATTGCAAGCAGCTGATGCCATTGCCTTAGGCAGGCAAGATATTGTGCTTTGTGGCGGTGCGCAAGAAATAAATCCTGAAGTTGTCTGTTCTTTTGATGGCTTATCTGCATTTTCACTTGAAAAAGATCCAAGCAAAGCTTCTCGCCCTTTTGATAAAAATAGAGACGGACTTGTGCCAAGCGGCGGAGCTGCAGCCATTATCCTAGAAAGCGAAGAACACGCAATAAAAAGAGGGGCAAAGATTCTTGGCACTATATTAGGCTCTGGCTACTCCTCTGACGGGCTAGATTTAGTTGTACCAAGTCACGCTGGGCTTGGACTTTCCATGCAAAGAGCGCTTGACTATGCCAATCTAAAAGCACATGACATCACCGACTTGAACGCACACGCTACGTCAACCCCCCTAGGTGACACGTCAGAAGCTATCAATATACTTAATCTTTTTGGAGAAAAATGCCCAAACATCATGGCTCTCAAAGCCCTCACAGGGCACGAACTTTGGATGGCAGGCGCAGGGCAAGTTGTCTATGCCACTCTCATGGCGCAGCAAGGCTTTACAGCAGGCAATCCAAACTTTATAGAAGGCGATGAAATCACTTCAAAGCTCAATATTTCTTCGCAAAGACTTTCGCGCCCGCCAAAAAATATCATGTGTAATGCGGCTGGTTTTGGTGGAAGCAATGCCTCTGTTATTGTAGGTTTTTATGCTTAATGTCGTTGTAGGCTCAGGCATTGCAGGAATGACCCTTGCTTTAATGCTTGCAAAACAGGGTGAAGAAGTTCTTATTATTGAAGCAAAACAGCAAGTAGCCCCCCTCATGAATGGCTTTTCAAGAGAGGGCTTTTTCTTTGATACAGGCTTTCACTATGCAGGTGGCTTACAAGAAAATGGCTCACTTTATTTGTGGTTACAAGCACTTGGACTTTGGAAACACATAGAAAACGATGCCCTTTGCCCTATTACAGAAGAATTTCGCTTCACAAAAAAGAAACTTTACTTTCCTTCACACGAAGGCTTACTTTTAGATTCAATAAAAGAGCAATTTCCTAGCAAAAGCACGGAAACACACGATAAAACTATAGAGCAATTTCAAGATTTCCGCCACTTAATGCAAGAATGTGTTCACTCTTCACCTTTTTTGAATCCTTTACAAAAAACAATGACCTTACACACGCCCTTTGATGATAAATCGCTTGCAGATGTCCTTGAAGCCTTTGATTTTCCTGACTATTTAAAACAAATGCTCACAGCTCGCTGTCAGCTCCTTGGCATAGAGGCGAAAAAGTGTTCTTTCAAAAATTATGCTGTTTTATCAGAGCCTTATTTTCAATCTAGTGCGACAGTCAAGAATGGCGGAAAAGCAATAAGAGAAGCTTTTATTAAAGAACTCGCTCAATACGGTATAAAGATTCAGTGCAATAGCTTACTTGAAAAAGTGCGCGTAGAAGACAAAAAAATAGTCTCAATACAAGTAAATAAAAAAGGAATTGTTGAAGAAATTCCTTGTGCGCGTTGTTTTTTCACAGGCCACCCAAAAGATATTTCAGAAATTGTGCCAAAAAATACTTTTAGACCTGCCTTTATACACAGAATCGAAGATTTAGAAGAAACCCCACTTGCATTTATGCTTTTTGCAAAAACAAGTTCAGATTATTTAAAAAACAAGGTGCTCTATATCTTAGATGAAGAAGAAGAGGAATTTTTCAATCCGCTTGAAAAAGAAAATCCAATTATTTACCTGAGTTCAGGTGAAAAGCACAAGGATTATTACCCTCTTATAGCCATCGCGACAGTAAAAAACGACATTTCTAAAAGCGACCCACCTTATGCAAAATGGAAAGAAGAAATGAGCCTAAAGCTTTCAAATTATATATTAAAAAGAGTGCCTGAACTCAAGGACATACATATTTTAGATAGCTCAACTCCACACACAATGCGAGATTGGGTGCACTCAAGCAGAGGCTCGCTCTATGGAATCCGTCATGCCTGCACTGACCTCCCCCTTCTGCCTGTCACAAAGCTTGAAGGTTTTTATTTAGCAGGGCAAAATATCCTACTTCCTGGCCTCCTTGGAAGCATGGTGAGCGCGCTTGTCTGCCTTAGCCTTATTTTTGGAGATGACAATACATTACAAGGATTTAGAACATGGAAAAAAGACGTGTAGTCATAAGTGGAATGGGTGCTGTTTCTCCTTACGGCAGTGGCTGTAAGGCAATGTGGGAAGGTCTCTATCAAGGACATTGCCCTCTTCAAGCCCTTGCAGATATAGATGCTGAGCAAACAAAGAATCTTATGTTTAAAAATGCTGGTATCGTGCCGAAATTAAACGAAAAAGTCATTCCTCGCGAAATACGCAGAGCCATGTCGCCTATGTCTATCTATGCTACCCTTGCAGCATGGGAAGCCATTGCCATGGCAGGCTATACTCTTGAAAATCTTCCCGAAAATCTAGGTGTTTGCGCTTCTTCTAGTCTTGGAAGTACCTTTGCATTAGAAGATTTTTTCAGAGAGTATATAGAAACAGGAAGCATTGAAAGTGTACGCAGTACAGTATTTTTTAAAGTAATGAGTCACACAATTGCAACAAATATTTCCATGGCTTGCAAATTAAGTTCTACCTTGATAGCGCCCTCTGCTGCTTGTGCGACTGGCCTTGTGAGCATAGGTACTGCATATGAAGACATAGCTTTTGGTAAGGAAGAGTGCATGCTTGCAGGCGCAGCGGACGAATACCATATCCTCACTTCTGCTACCTTTGATAAATTAGGTGCGGCTTCCTATGCTCTTGACCCTAAAACAGCTTCACGTCCCTTTGATGACAAGAGAGACGGTCTTGTTATAAGCGAAGGCGCAGGTATTGTTTTTCTTGAATCACTAGAGAGCGCGCAAAAACGCAATGCACCTATTTATGCCGAAATTTCAGGCTATGCAACAAAAGCATCTTCAAAAAACATCGCCTTTCCTGACACGGAAATTATGGCACAATGCATAAATAAATCCTTACAAAGCGCATCTTTAGATGCAAGTCAAGTAGACTATATCAATGCGCATGCAACAGCAACAAGAGCAGGCGATGTTGCAGAAGCGCAAGCTATTGAAATGGTATTTAAAAATAAAGTTCCTGTTTCTTCTCTCAAGGGCTATATGGGGCATACGCTTGCTGCTTCAGGCGCGCTTGAAAGCATTGCGTCAATATATATGTTGCAAGAAAATACCCTACTTCCAAACACTAATTTAGATGAAATAGACCCACTTTGCGCAAATATATCTCTTTTACAAGAAAAAAAGCAGCAAGAAGTTAAGCATGTTTTAAAAAATTCCTTTGCTCTTGGCGGAATTTATGCTTCGCTAATATTAAGTAAGTATAAGGATTAATTTCTTCTTTTTTCTTTTTCTTTTTTTGCCTTCGGCGACCAAAGG
>CAYJHE010000071.1:0-11844 GCA_964369675.1 uncultured Desulfovibrionaceae bacterium
TAATTAATTATCCATTTTATATAATTAAGATTCAACTAAAATTTTACTGATAACCTTTAGAGCATTTTTAAAAAAGATAATTAAATAGAAAAGTTCAGATTTTTTAGTGAGAGCAAGGAAGAAATATTTTCTGTGCAATGAGTGTAACAGAATCTACATGCCTAAGCAGAAAATTTTTACCTTGCATTTTAAACAAAATTCAAACGCTTAGTTGATAGCTACAATCCTGCTCAAAGGCGATACAGAATAAAAAAAAGCCCTTGTCATAAACAAGGGCTTTTCAAAAGTATTAATTAAACAATCATTTATACATTATAATGCGCAAGTAGGATTTTTTCAGCTTCAGCATTCCATAAACCTTTATGTGCTTTCACACTTTCGTGTAATTTAGCAAAAAGTGGGTCAGTTTTACCAAGTTCTTCAAAATCGTCAATAGCTGTAAGTGGCATATCGAATTGTGTATAGCTTAATATCTTTCCTGCGCGAATTTCAGGTAAAGTTGCGGTTGTGTCTGCAATAGCATCAAGACCACAAATATGGCTCACCATAACAGCAGTATGCAATTTTCCTTCTTCAGAAAGTTTTATTGCTTCTTTTAAGTCGTCAGTATTTCCACCTGTACTGCCAAGGATATGTGTTGAAATATAATGGCAATTGTAGAGGTTCATGCTCGCTGTAAAGTCTGCATTTGATGGCCCTGCAAAGAAGTTTAAGCAGCCGTCAAAAGCCATAAGTTTATCGCCAAGCTCACATAATTCTTTAATAGGTGCGTAAACAAAAACATCGTGATAGCCTTCACCATTGGTAAGGGCTAGAAGATCTTTGTAGGCATCTTCACACTTAAGCGGATTTACATAAACCAATTCCACATTATTTTCTTTTGCAAATTCAACGCTTATCAATTCTTTCGCGCGCGCTATGCGGTTATCGTCAACATCAGTCACAACAACTCTTTTTGGCTTATTACCTGCAACAAGAGGATATTCAATAGCGCCAAGTCCCATAGGACCGCACCCACCTAAAATAAGGACGTTTCCGCCTTCTTTAATACCCATTGCGTGATCGTAATTCACTTTATTTGTGTGATACATGATATTATAGCCGCCGATAACACAGCTCATCGGTTCGCCAAGTGAAGCATCAAAATAGGCTTCGCCATTGTAGTGAAGAAGACAGCCTAATTCCATTACTTCTTGAGGAATAATGCAATATGTTGCCGCACCGCCGAAAAATTCGTAAGAATATCCTGGTGATGCAAGACTTCCTTTATAATTTAAAGCAGGCTGTAAAGCGTATTTTTCGCCAACTTTAAATTCCTTCTCCCATTTCTTACCGACTTTCACAATATCGCCTGCAAATTCGTGCCCAATAATAATTGGGTTTGTATCCACATTTTGCGGGCAACGCTTATGTGCTTTACCTTGTCTTAATAACTTATAAGTTGACATGCAAAGACTGTCAGAAATAATTTTTACCAATATTTCATCGTCTTTGATTTCAGGAAGTTCAAATTCTTCTAAACGTAAATCGTCTGCACCATACATGCGGACTGCTCTTGTTTTAATACCCATAATAAATACCTTTTTAAACATTTTGTGAATATTCACAGATTAATCGTAATAGTTAAATTGCCTCTACTTTAATAAAGGCATCAAAATTAAATTAAGATTTTCTTCTCACTTGTCAAGAAATCTCTTTATTTATACTCGAAAGTCACTTCTTTAATTAAAGCATTGATACATTCAATAGATGGCGCTTTTGTGCCCTCAGTTGTTACAGCGCCAGCACTGCAAGCCATCGCGTATTTTATTGTATCTTCAAAGCTTAAATTATTCGCAAATGCATAAGCCACAGCACCAACCATGCTATCGCCCGCGCCAACGGTTGATGAAACTTTCACTTTCAAGACAGGAGCAACAGCACATGTATCTTTTGTGACAAAGATTGCGCCTTCATGCCCTAAAGAGAGTGCTACCATGCCCACGTTATGCATTTTTATAAGTTCTCTGCAAAGATCTATAAGTTCATCTTGTGTGACATCTTTTTCGATACCAAAATGGCGCAAAAGCTCTTCTTTATTTGGTTTTATAAAATCTGGTTCAGCTTTTAATGCTTCTTTGAATGCCTCACCGTCAGCATCAACAAAAACTATAGCATTTCTTGCCTTCAAGTTTTTTGTCAACTCTCTGTAAAAATCTTTGCTTGCGTCTTTATGCATACTGCCTGCAAGCACAAATAAAGTTTTTTCAGACGCATTCTCGGGCGTATTTTCTATAAAAGAATAAAGCTTAGCTAAAAGAGCTTCTTCCTCTTTTTTTGTTACTTGAACACCTGGGTCATTCACCTCTGTAATACCATTAACTTTATCAAGAAGTTTGAGATTGATTCTTGTTGTGCCTTCAACATCAATAAAGTCATGCACTAAAGAGAGATTATCAAGCATAGCCAAAAGCGCGCTTCCTGTGCTTCCGCCAACAAAGCCCGTTGCTATGCTTTTTCCGCCAAGATTTTTAATCAACTTTGAAACATTTATCCCTTTACCGCCGGCATCAATCGTGCTTGATTCGATACGGTTAAGTCCGCCCGGCACAAGGGGAGCAATGTTTGCGGTTTTATCTAAAGCGGGATTAAGTGTAAGAGTGATAATCATATACTATGCTTTTTGCCCTGTGAAAGTTTCTATAATTTTTTCAACGCTATTTGCTGCAACTAAAGCTTCAACATCGCTTTCTTCTTCAAGAGTTTCTACTATATTTGAAAGAATTTCAAGATGCTCATCACCTAAGGCAGCAATACCAATTACTAATTTTACAGGAGTGCCGTCCCAATCCAAACCATCGGGATAGGTAAGAACGCACATTCCAGTTTTTTTAATATAACAAGCCGCTTCTTTTTCAGCATGCGGAATAGAAATCAAATTTCCTATTGCAACTGAAAAACCAGCATCGCGTGCAATCATGCTCTCAATATAAGGCTCTTCAACATAGCCTGATTTATTGAGAAGACTGCCGCAAAGTCTTATAATATCTTCTTTTGGAGCTGCCTTTTGACCGAGTAAGATGTTTTCTGCTTTTAACATGGTATTCTCCCACTATTTTTTTTGTAACGCACGCATTTCACTCACTTACAAGTAAAATGCGTGCGTAAATATGTTCTTAGAAATTGCCGTGAACTGCATTATCTTTATTTTCTAATTGCCCTAATAATACATCATATTCAGGCGCGCTTAAGAAATTGCTGATAAGCACTAAATGCGCTGTAGGGTTGGCATTTTTAGCGCGTTCACCTAATTGATTATGCGTTACAACAACATCAGCATCAGCTGGAATTTCACTTACAGGCGAGTGAAGAACTTCGATATTTTCATAGCCTGCATCTTTTAATTTCTTGCGCAACTTTGTTGCACCCATAGCACTACTGCCCATTCCAGCATCGCAAGCAAAGATAATTTTCTTCACAATGCGTGAACTACTTGCACTTGCTTGCACACTTTCAG
Source organism: uncultured Desulfovibrionaceae bacterium (assembly GCA_964369675.1). Classification (GTDB taxonomy): domain Bacteria; phylum Desulfobacterota; class Desulfovibrionia; order Desulfovibrionales; family Desulfovibrionaceae; genus CAYJAZ01. Next base: position 3,497 of record CAYJHE010000071.1, read on the forward strand.
AAGCAACTTGAGCTGAATCGCCTTTTGCTGCTGCTTTCATATCTGCCATTTTCGCTGTAGCTGCTTCCATTGAATCTTCATCTTTAGCGAACATTTTCAATAAAATAACAGCCAGTGCAAAAGTAACTACTGCAGAAAGTGAAATACCTGCAATATTTGCAAAATAAGAACCTGCAGGTGTCATAAGCATTTCAGCAAAAATACTACCCGGTGCAGCAGGGCCAGTTAAACCGCCGCCAAGAGCGTCAATTGTGAACACACCTGTTGCGCCGCCTGCAATCATGGCAATAATTAAAATTGGGTTCATCAAAACAAAGGGGAAATAAATTTCATGAATACCACCAAAGAAGTGGATAATTGCAGCACCAGGAGCACTTGTTTTTGCATTACCTTTACCAACAAGCATATACGCAAGCAATAAACCAAGGCCAGGTCCAGGGTTTGATTCAATCATGAAGAAGATGGATTTTCCGACTTCTGAAACCTGTTCAGCGCCAAGTGGAGTAAATACACCGTGATTGATAGCATTATTCAAGAAAAGAACTTTTGCAGGCTCAACCAAGATAGAAGTTAGTGGTAAAATTCCTTTTTCAACAAGCCAAGCAACGCCGCTGCCAAGCATAGCTGTTCCAGCTTCAACCATTGGGCCAACAGCATAAAATGCTATTATAGCAACAATAGTTCCTATAATGCCTGATGAAAAATTGTTCACAAGCATTTCAAAACCAGCAGGAATTTTGCCGTCAACAGATTTATCAAATGTCTTTATCGCAAAGCCACCAAGTGGACCCATAATCATCGCACCTAGAAGCATAGGAGTAGAAGGAGCACCCATAATTATACCAAAAGTTGCAATAGCACCAACAACACCACCTCTTACATCTGCAATAACCTTACCGCCTGTATAGCCGATAAGAAGAGGAAGTAAATAGGTAAGCATAGGTCCAACCATTGTTGCCAATTGTTCATTAGGCCACCAGCCAACAGGAATAAATAAGGCTGTAATTAAACCCCATGCTATAAATGCACCAATGTTTGGCATAACCATGCCACTTAAAAAGCGTCCAAACTTTTGTAAACCTTGTTTCATAATAATTTTCCTTCAATGGGTTACACTTGCCACTTAACTATAGGAACAAGCGATTATTACTTCATGTGAATTATTGAACAATATACAATAACGATATAAATTGCAAGCTTTTTATAAAAAGCTACTCTACTGTAACACTTTTTGCTAAGTTTCGTGGTTGATCGACATCAAGATTTAACTGATTTGCTACATGGTAAGCAAAAAGTTGTAGAGCAGGTAAAATCAAGAAACTTTGAAGTGGTTGAACTTGTGTCAAAGGCAATTCCCATTTATTGTCGGCTTTAATAGGGGCATCAACATATGTCAACACAATTGTCTTGCCTCTTCTTGCTTGAACAACCTCTGTATTAGAGCGGACTTTTTCAAACAAATGGTCGTTCGCTGCTAAAATAAAGGAAGGAAATTCACTGTCAATTAGAGCGATAGGCCCATGCTTCATTTCCGCTGAAGAATAACCCTCTGCGTGAATATAGGACAACTCTTTCACTTTAAGTGCGCCTTCCAAAGCTAGCGGGAATTGATAGCCCCTACCTAAGAAGAAGAAATGCTTTTCTTTGTAATAATGTACTGATAATTCTTCAGCTTTTGCAGCTAAATTCGGCAATTCTTTTTCTAGTGTACTTGATAATTCCAGTATACCTTTAATATATTCTGCAACCAATTCATTATTCAAATCTTTTTTCTGTGCGTAATACATTGCTATTAAAAGTAAAAGAAGAAGTTGGCTTATCATCGCTTTTGTAGAAGCCACGCAAATTTCAGGCCCTGCATGTGTGTAGAGAGTAGCCTTTGCTTCTCTTGCAAGCGAAGCGCCAAGAACATTACAGATTGCAATTGTCGGAACATTTGAACTATTTGCCTTACGAAGAGCAGCCAAAGTATCCGCAGTTTCACCACTTTGACTAAGGCAAAGCATAAATTCATCATCAAAAAAAGCAGGTTTTCTGAAAGCAAATTCAGAACCAAGCTCTACATTTACCGCGACACCTGATAATTCTTCAATTATATCCTTGCCCCATAAAGCTGCATAATAAGAAGTTCCGCACGCAACTATGTGAATACGGCGCGGAATTGGCAAGTTATCAAGCTCTGGTAATTCAACTTTTTTACCAACAAGTCTTGAGCGTAAACAATCTTCAATAACGCGAGGTTGTTCAAAAATTTCTTTAAGCATAAAATGCTTATAGCCTTCTTTTTGCGCTGAAACAGTATCCCATTTCAAGGTGACTGCTTCTCTTTTAATTTCAGACAAATCAGAAAGACTTTTCAATGTATAGCCTTGCGAAGTGCAAGATAAAAGCTCACCTTCATTGATAAAAACAACATCTTTTGTCCAAGAAATAAAGGCAGGCGCATCAGACGCAATAAAATACTCCCCTTGCCCAACTCCTAAAAGCATTGGTCCTGCTTGCCTTACAGCCCACAGCTTACCAGGCACTTTCAAATCTGAAATAACAAGTGCGTAAGCACCAGTAACTTTAGACAAAGCCGCTTGCAAAGCTTTTTCTATATCGCCTTCTTTTTCAATATGATGCGCAATAAAATTTACCAAAACTTCTGTATCGGTTTGCGATTTATATTCAATGCCGTAATCTTTCAAATATTCTTTCAATTCAAGGTAGTTCTCAATAATACCATTATGAACAAGAGCAAATCTCCCTGTATTATCGACATGAGGATGCGCATTTTCAACTGTAGGTTCGCCATGCGTTGCCCATCTAGTATGCCCAATTGCACATGTTATTGGCAAATGAAGCTCATCTTGCACTTTTTTCTCAAGATTTTCTAATTTTCCTGAGGCTTTAATCACTCTAAACTCACGATTTTCAATAAATGCGATTCCCGCTGAATCATAACCGCGATATTCTAGTTTTTTTAAAGCTTCAACTGCTATATATAAAGCGGGCTGAAAGCCTGTATATCCGATAATTCCACACATAGAGAACTCCTTACAAAGCAAAATTCATTATTAAAATTTGTTTTACAATAGGATTTTTATGATACATAGTTATAGTATCCTATTTCATAAACAAAGCCTTATTCCTGACTAGCTCAGCAGTTCCAATAAAAGTTGGCTCTGCTCTAAAGCGAATCTTTACAACAACAAGCAAAATCCAGATATAGAGAAAGTTTACTTCTATTCATGCTTTTCGCTCACTAATAAATAATTTTTTTTCTAGCTTTTGTCAAAAAAAAATTTTCTATACAAATTTTCCAACAATTTCCTTACTTGTTTTCCCTAAAATTATACTATATACTTTCAAGTGACATTAATAAACATTATTCTTTTAGGATAGTTATGAGAATTTATGACCAACATTTACACTCCTTTCTTTCAAGCGATTGCAGCGAAAAGCAAGAAAATTATATTGACCTAGCCATCGAAAAGGGACTTACACACTTTGTCACTACCGAGCATTTAGACCTCTCCTGCACGTCACTTGGATTTGACGACATTTATAATTTAGTATTACAAGACGAACTTGTGAAAAAGTATCAAAAAAAATATAACACGCTTACATTTTTAAAAGGGGTTGAGCTTGGCTATAAGTATTCACGCATAAAAGATATTGAAACTATTGTTCAATCAAATGATTATGATGTAATTATCATGTCAATCCATGAAGATGAAATAGCCGATTGTACAACAAAAACCTTTTTGAAAAATCTCAGTGCAGATCAAGCTTATGAGAAATATCTAAATCTTTATATAAACATGCTAGAAAACATTTCCTGCTTTGACATTGTTGGGCATATTGACTTTATATTAAGATATATCGACAAGGTTCACATTGAAAAGCACAAAGACAAGCTCACACAAACTCTTGAGTTAGTTATTGAAAAAGACAAATCTCTTGAGTTAAATACACGCTTTTTGTATAGACACAAAGACAATTCATATTTGAAATATATTTTCGCGCTCTACCACTCGCTTGGAGGAAGAAAGCTTTCTCTTGGAAGCGATGCGCACACAAGTAATGACTATATGGGCTCTTTTGACGAAGCCCTTGCATTATTAAAAGAAGTTGGTTTCACAGAACTTTGCTTCTATCAAAAAAGAAAAGAAATCACTCTAAAAATATAAAAAGACCTCTGTATTGTATCTTATACAGAGGTCATAGCAATTGTTTTCTAACTTTGTGAAATCTTCGCACGCAAGGATAAAACTGCAGAAGGAGTCACTGATAATTCATCTAAGCCAACTTTATTGAAAAATTCGGTTAGTCTCATATCATAGGCTAATTCGCCGCAAATACCCGCCCAAATGCCGTTTTCATGAGCATTTTTACACATAATTTCAATCATACGCAAAATAGCTTCGTGGTGCGTATCAGAAAACTCTGAAATGCTTTCATTTTGCCTGTCAACTGCAAGCGTATACTGTGTAAGGTCGTTTGTTCCCATGCTAAAGAAATCAACTTCTTTTGCAAGAAGATCGCTTATCATAACAGCAGCAGGTGTTTCAATCATGATACCAACTGGAACATCTTCACTAAAAGCTATGTTTTCTTTTCTAAGCTCAGCTTTCACTTCTTCTATAATTTTTTTGGAGCGCACAACTTCGTCAACAGAAATAATCATAGGAAGCATAACATACACATTTCCGTGCGCTGACGCACGATAAATTGCACGCAATTGCGTTTTGAAAACCTCTGGCTGAGTTAGGCAAATTCGTATAGCACGCATGCCCATAGCAGGATTTTCTTCTTTTGGAAGATTGAAATAATCCGCTTGTTTATCGGCACCAATATCAAGTGTGCGAATAATAACAGGTTTATTTTCCATTTTTTCCACAACTTCTTTATATGCTTTATATTGCACATCTTCAGTTGGGAAATCTGTGCTTTCTAAATAGAGAAACTCGCTACGGAAAAGTCCAATACCTTCTGCATCGCTTTTTAACACAGCATCAATATCAGCCGCGCTGCCAATATTTGCGTAAAGTTTTACTTCACGACCTGATTTAGTGAGAGTTTTTTTACCTCTAAAAGCTTCAAGTTTTGCTTCTTCTTCTTCTAAATGTTTTTTCTTTTCTTTTTTACTTTGAAGAGTTGCGTCATCAGGGTCTATAAACATTTCCCCTGTTTCGCCATCAATAATTGCAAGAAGCCCATCATATTTTTCATCTAATTCATTTTCTAAGCCTATAATCGCAGGAAGACTGAGTGTTCGTGCAAAAATGGCTGTATGTGAATTTTTACTGCCTTGCGCAGTGGCTATACCAAGAACTTTTTCACGATCAAATTGCGCAGTTTCACTCGGTGTAAAGTCAGGCCCTGCATAAATTCGCACATCATCAAGACTATCACCTTCTTGTTTATTGAGTAATATTTCGATAACGCGGCGTGAAATATCTTGCACATCAAGTGCACGAGCTTTCATATATTCATCATCCATCTCTGAAAACATTTGTGCAAATTGCTTAGCAGACACGCTTACAGCATATTCTGCCGCCGCTTTATTTGATGAAATTTCATTGGTTATAACATCACGATAATCCATATCATCAAGCATCATTTGATGAACTTCAAAAAGCATTGCATTTTCTTTGCCTAGCTTTTCTTCAGTTTTTTTACCTATTATACCAAGCTGTTCAATAGCTTTCTTTCTCGCTTTTTCAAAACGCTCCAATTCTTCTTCAACATTTTGAATACCTGAAAAGGCTATATCTAAATCAAGCTGCGAGGCAAAATAAAGTTTTCCTATGGCAATTCCTTTTGAAACGCCTTTTCCTTGTAATTTAATCATAAATCTTCCTCAATTATTCTTACTTATATAACAGAGTTCTATAGGTGAATTAATGTAATTTGCGCAATGAAAAAAAAGAATTCTTTAAATCCACTTTATGGAAGTGAAAGCTATCTAAGGATCATTACAGGTTTTTTTCTAAAAAATCTTTTGCAACTACACACGCTTGCTCAGCATCATCGCCTTCAGCTGTGAAAATCAGCTCATCGCCTTTTTTTGCCGCTAATGCCATAACTGCAAATAGTTTTTTAGCGTCTGCCTTTTTTTCACCCTTTTGAATTGTTAGCTGTGATGAAAAAGCCTGTAATTCTTTAATTAAAAGCCCGGCCGGTCTAGCATGTATGCCTTGCTCGTCTTTCAAAATGTAAGAAAATGATGTCATAGAATGTACCTACCCTTATTTTTTTCTAGTATTGTATTAATGAATATTATCACAATTGTTTTATTTTTGCAAGTTTTTCATCTTGCCAGTCCATTATAAGTCTATGAAAAGCTTAATTAGATCTACATTTTTATTGAATTATAATAAGGTTTTACTTTATCTTCTCTCAGGTTTTCATGCCCTTCCCTCTTTCCACTTTAATTGACTTAATGTTCTATTTATGCTTATAATTGAAGAAGAAAAGCACATTCAACATGCTTTTTTGTATATTTTGGCTATAAAAAGCTCCTTTCAACAAAATTAGTAATTTAAAAAAATGCTCAGTAAACCAGAGGTACATTAGCATGAAAAATCTTAAATCAAGAAGAGAATTCTTACAAAAACTTGCTTTAGGCAGTGTGAGTGCAGCTACACTTGCTGCAAGTCCAAGCCTTGCAATGGCAGCACAGACAAAAATGGACGCGATTGAAGCTATGATGACTCGCCGCACGATTCGTAAATTCGCAAAGCAAACTGTAAGCGATGCAGACATAGACACAATGCTCAGATGTGCTATGGCTGCCCCATCAGCTAGAGGAAAAAGACCTTGGGAGTTTATTGTCACAAAGGATATGGCAAAAATTAAGAACTTTGGCTTCACTGCTCCTCTTGCTATTTTGTGTTGCTTAAACTCAGAACTAGATTATTCCCCTGCTCCAGGGCTCTCTTTTGGCGCACTTGATCTTTCTTGTAGTGTTGAAAATATATTAATTGCAGCAAACGCTCTTGGACTTGGTGCTTGCTGGAAAAGCGCTTATCCTGTTCCTAAACGAATGGAAAGCTACAGAAAAGGATTTAATTTACCAGAAAGTTTGTTGCCTATCTCCTTTGTCATAATTGGATATCCTGATGAGAAAGGTAAAATTGTTGATAGATACAATGCCCAAAGAATCCATTACGAAAATTATAAGGCATAAATTTTATAAAAAAAGAAGGGTAAAATTTGATTTTTCAAACTTTGCCCTTTTTTATATCTTTCAAAATCGCCAATTTTTATAATAATATTCTGCAACACGCCTTTTACTTATTTCTTACTCGTTTTTACAGCAGGGTCGCTCAGGTTTTGACATGCTCCCCCTGCGATTTCCCATAAGTAGAGGCTTGCAAGTGAAGCATAAGGCGAATATCTTTTGTGAATTTTCGCAAACTTTTCTTTATCGATTTTTTTATGCCTATAGAGCATGCGAAGCCCTTTTTGTATGGCATAATCACCAAAACTCAATATATCAGGCCTTTGCATGGCAAAAAGCAATATCATTTCAGCAGTCCACACACCTATTCCATTTAAAGACGAAAGAGCCTTGATAACTTCTTCGTTCGACATGCTATTCAGAGCCTCTATATCAAATTCTTTATCGTGCACTTTTTGTGCAACATTCTTCATATAAGAAACTTTTCTAAAACTAAGCCCAAGCGATTGCAGCTCATCATCACTCAAAGCAAGAATATTTTGCGCATTCACATGTCCAAGCTTATCGCATACTCTTTTCCATACAGTATGCTGAGCGGCAAGAGAAATTTGTTGCCCAACAATACTGTGTATCAATGCGGCAAAAACATCTGGTCGTACTTCTCTTTTCACCTCACCTATCTGCTCTATTGCAGAGGCAAGCTTCTTGTCCTTTTTCTTCAAATATTCAATATGTTCTTGTTCGTATTCAAAATACATAAACACCTATCTTATTTTATTTATACAAGAGTGTTTTTCTCAATTGAAGATTTTGTAAAACTTCAACAAAAAAGGTTTTGAAAACACACTCTAATTATGCTTTGCGCGCTTTTACTTCTCTTTTTTTTCAGGCGGAATGCCTGCCATCGCACCTAATTGCCCTTTAAATATCACCGCACCTGCTACTTCGTCTGCTAATTCACCCAGCTCTATCACTTGCTCAAGAAATTCTAACATCTCATAACGCCTGTCTTGCACAGAATATTCAAAATCTTCTTTAAAATTGCCTTCTAAGTATTCCTTTATCCTTTCAACCGCCTTAAAGTCTAACATAAAAACTCCTATAATTTTATACACTTATAACTTTCTTACAAAAATATAGCTTAAATGCAAAAAAAAGTCTTGCTTTTTTTTTCAAG
>CAYJHE010000072.1:0-11815 GCA_964369675.1 uncultured Desulfovibrionaceae bacterium
CGCAAAAGAATGAATTTGACACTTAGCTAGTCTATAATAGAATCAGCTAAGACTTGAATAATATGCTTAACCTTGGTTTTTTCAGCTCCTATTTTTGCAGAGCGTCTCACGCCATCACGCAATTGAAGCACACAACCAGGGCAAGAAGTGACTATACAATTTGCCTCAGTTTGCAAAGCATCGTCTATCTTCTTTTTTTGTATAGACTTTGATAATTCCATTTGCGCTAAGGTATATGTTCCCCCAAGTCCACAACAAGCTTCTGGCTTTTGCATTTCAGCAAAATTTCCTCCACTAGCAATATCAAGCAATGCACGCGGTTCTTTGACAATTTTTTGTGCTTTTCTTAAATGACAAGGGTCGTGGTAGGTAGCTTTTATTGATGTCTCTGGCTTTATCATTGAAGCTATTTTTTCTTCACCAAAAGTATTGATAAGATATTGATTTATATCAATTGTTCGCTCAGCTATATTGTCAAGTAAGTGATGTATTTGTGTTTCATCTTTGAGCATTTCTTTATAGCCATGTTGCAACATATGCCCGCAAGAAGCGCAAGCAACAACAATAGCCACGTCAGAGGAAGGTGGTGAGAGTTTAGCCAAGGCACTTATATTTACAAGCGCGGCTATTTTCACAGATTCCTTATCGCCACTAGCCAGCATAGGCATTCCGCAACAGCCCTGTTCATTTGGAACTTCAACATCTACATTTAATTTATTCAGCACCTTCACCAATGATTTTGAAACTTCTGGCATAAAGTAATTTGCCATACAGCCTGTGAAGAAAATTACTTTTTTATTCCCGCCAACACTTGCCATTTGCACTTCATCACGAAAAGTTGGATGAGCAATTTCAGGAATATATTGCTTTTCATCTATCTTTGGCATGGCAAATCTACGGTAAAGCCCACTTGTTTCAGGCACTTTTTTGAAAAGAAGATCAACGCCCATTGAACCAAGCTTCACGCCTGTATCCATAAGTTTTTTTGAACGCATGGTCTTTGTGATTAGTTGCTTATAAAAAGGAATACCCAGTTCTTCTGCAAAAACGTGCCTTGCAGCAATAATAACCTTATCGCTTTGCACATTACTTGAACATTGCGAGGCACAGCCTGTACAAAGAAGGCAATTTTCCATGGCTTCGCGTACTTCTGGTGTAAAGTCCAAAGTGCCTTGCACTAATCCATTCACAATAAGAAGTTTTGCACGAGAAGTGTATCTTTCTGCATGCTTTTCATTGTATACAGGGCATATTAAACGGCATTCACCACAGCGTATGCATTTTGCTATTTCTGTTTCAATAGTCTTTTTTAGATTTTTGAAAGCCTGACTATTTTTGTCTACCATAGCCTACTCCTTTGGAATTACTTTACCAGGATTAAGTATGCCATTAGGGTCGAAGAGATTTTTAAAGCTACGCATCATCTTCATTGTAGGCTCATCAATATTATAGTGCAATTTATCCCTTTTTAAGCAACCAACACCATGTTCAGCAGCAATTCTTCCTTCGAGTTTCACAACGGCTTCTAAGATTTCTTTTCTCGCGCCTTCAGGCAAATGCACTCCTTTCTTGCCTGTTGTCATGCTGACATGTATATTACCATCACCATAATGCCCTAGATTTGCTATGATGATTTTATATTTTTCGGCAATACCATCAAGAATTTCAACCATTTGTGGTATGCGTGCTACAGGAACAGAAATATCATCGTCTTCCCATTCATCAGAAATTTCAAATAAAGCGTAAGAAAGGTCTTTGCGTGCTTGCCAAAGTTTTTCTCTTTCTTCTTCGTCTTTAGCCTTTCTGAAAGTGATTGTACCACTGTCTTGGCAAGCTTTTTCAATTTTATCTGCTTCATAATTGAGGCATTGCTCAAAACCGTCTACTTCTATAAGTAAAAGTGCGGCTTCTTCAGGTTTTGCGCCAAATTTTGTTGCTTTTTCAACAGCTTCGATAGAAATTTTGTCAAGAAATTCTAGTGTAGAAAGTCTCACACCTGTTGCAAAAATAGCCTTAATAGCTATAGCTGCTTGTTCAAGTGAAGCAAAGGTTGCTGTCATTGTGCACCTTGCTTCTGGTTTTGTGACAAGCTTTAGCATAGCCTTTGTCACAACTCCTAATGTGCCCTCAGAGCCAACAAAAAGTTCTGTTAAATTAAAACCAGCAACATCTTTGATGCATTTTGAGCCAGTGTGCACAATATCACCATTAGGAAGAACGACCTCTAAACCCATGACATAATGCTTTGTCACGCCGTATTTCACGGCCCTAAGACCGCCAGCATTTTCTGCTATATTTCCGCCTATAGTGGAAAAGGCGGCTGAAGCAGGGTCAGGTGGGTAGATAAGACCAAGCTTTTCTACTGTGTCTTGTATGGTTTTTGTGATGACACCAGGCTCGACAATGATGAGGTTATTTTCAGTATCTATCTCGAGTATTTTGTTAAATTTTTCCATAGACATCACAATGCCCCCCTCTATTGCAATACAGCCGCCTGTATAGCCACTGCCTGCACCTCTTGGTACAAGGGGAATAAGATGTTTATTCACAATTTTAAAGATAGCCGAAATTTCTTCTGCTGTTTTAGGAAGTATTACACCATCTGGTAAGGCCTTTAATTCATTATTCGCGTCAGCTGAATAGGCGATTAAATCTTCCTTTGAAAAAAAGCAAGACTCTTTTCCAAGAAGGGCTATCAATTCTTTTTGGACTTCTTCTTTTAACATTAACAAACTCCTCAAGTCCTTAGAAACAATTAAAAATACAAATATAATACTCTGTATATTAATTATTCCTATTTAAATGATACAGTTAAACAACATATTTTCTATTTTCACCTTAGATTACAGATTTTTAATAAAAAAAAGTAAAGTATACTGCTTATAGCACAGCATACTTTACTCTTAGTTTTTTTTAGTTGAATAGTTTATTCGGTAAGTAGAGAGCAATATCAGGGAAGAGCACGAGTAAGATTAGAAGTGCAAATATTCCTAGATACATAGGTGTAAGATGATAGAATATCCGCGCAACAGGCACGTCCTTTATTACCGTAGACAGCGCGTAGACCACAAGTCCAACAGGCGGCGTAACAGCTGAAAGTTCCATCATAATAACACAGATAACACCAAACCAAACAGGGTCAAAGCCAGAAGCCATAATTGTTGGGAAAATAGCTGGTAATGCGAGTAAGAGCATAGGTGTTGCTGACATCATACAACCAAGAATAGTGAACATAATAATAACAGCAAGCAAGACGCCATATTTACTTAAACCAAGTCCAATAATAAAGTCAGACAAAGCATTCGGGAAACGGCTTGCTGCAAGCGCGTAACCTAAAACACCAACACCGATAAAGATCATAAATGACATAGAGGTGATGTTACAAGTCTTTTTAAGCGCGCTCATAAGACGCTGCGGGTTCATTGTGCCTAAGTAAACAGTGTATGCCAAGCATGCAAAGGAAGCAACTGCGCCGCCTTCATTTGGTGTGAAAGTACCTGTCAAGATACCGCCAACGATAATACCAAAAAGACACATCATTGGAATAACACCCTTGATAGCAAAAATCTTTTCTTTAAGTGAATAAGATTGGCCAATAGGCGCGATAGATGGATTTAATTTTACCTTAATATAGATGATGATACATAAAAATAAGGTAAGAAGTAAGCCTGGGAAGATACCTGCGATAAATAGCCGTCCCACTGAAACGTCTGTCACAATGGAATAGATAATAAAACCATAGGAAGGAGGAATTAAGATACCTAATGGTCCACCAATAGAAAGACATGCAGCACCAAAAGCCTTATCATACTTTGCTTCTTCCATAGCAGGCATAGAAACAGAAGCCATGGTAAGCGCAGTCACCCAAGCATCGCCGCATACAGCAGCAAAGCCAGCACAACCGCCAACACTTGAAATAGCAAGACCACCAGGAGTTGCACCTGTCCATATTCTAAAAGATCTAAAGAGTGAAGTTGAAATATTACCATACAAGGCAAATTCACCCATCATAACAAAGAGAGGGATAACTGTCATCAAAACAGCCGCTGTTGCATAGAAAGGACTTGGTCCAAGTAAGATCATTGCTCTACTTACTGTAGGCATGATAAGCACAAGTAATTGCACACCTGTAACAAGCATTGAATAAGCAACAGGCATACCTAAAAGAGCAAGGAAGATAAGATAGACAAATCCAAGTCCGCCTAAAGCAACCTTTGAAATACCGAGGGAAGTTCCTGCCATAAAGAAAGGAAAAACACTCAAAGCAATAGCAAGTATGAACATAAGTATGCCCATGCTTGATTTTTCAAAATACTTTACCTTTGCAAATTCTTTAAAGGTTGAAAGCACGAGAAGGAAGGTTAAAAATCCAATTGAGATGGTTGCAAAAAGCATAAATGGCCATAGCATCACACCAGAAATACCCATGATGTCGTTTCTTGTGTAGAACTTAATTGCAGTAACACCCATTTGCCATGTCAAAATACCCATGAAGATGGTTGTTATCGCATTTGTCAATACACCGCAAAGTGCTCTTCCAGCTTCACTCAGCTTTGATTGCAACATATCGATGCCAATTTGGGCATCTTGGTTTTGTGTAAAAGGAAAGGCAGCAAAACAAACTAAAACCATCATAAGTTCGTAAAATTCTAAACCGCCTTCTAAAGGTTTATTAAAAGCACTACGCATAAATACATCATAGGTGATGAGTAGCATCATCAAAAATGCCATAAGCATAGAGAAATACATAAGAGGTGTTGTTATCTTATGCATAGCCTTATCTATATCAAAAGCAAGTCCGCTAAATCTGCTTTCATCAACTTGATCTGTTGAAATTGTATCCATAACTCTCCCTTTTTATAGGTACATAATAGTATTCTATATTTCTCTTGCTTATGCCTTAGCATAAGCAAGAGGGTGTTTTCTTAAATTTCAGGTGCTAAAAGACCTTTTAATGAACTGTTTTTATTTGCATCGTCAGCAATTTGCTTGATTCTTTCTGGAGTGTAATAAGCTGCTTTATCCTTAATAGCTTTTAATAATGCTTCAGGATCGTGGCCTAATTTTCTCATATTTGCTTTCCATGGCTCATACATAGGCATAACAGCATCTGACCAGCGTTGACGTTCAGCAGGAGCAAGTTCGTGAACAGTTAAGCCATAGTCACTTACCATTGTTTTCAAGTCTCTTGCTGTACGGTAGTCACCCCAGCTTGCTTCTAAAACAGTTGTACTTGGGCCTCTTACTGCATCGATAAATTTCTTTGCAGCTGGTGAGAAACGCTCATAAGTCTCTGTATTCATAACAACTGCGCCAACTGATGAAAGAAGACCACACATAGTGATGTGTTTTGCAACTTCAGGGATTTTATTAACAATAAGCTGTGGCATAGGCATTAAAACACCGTCAACAAGACCACGGTTTAAGCTGATATACATATCTGACATAGGAAGAAGCACAGGAACTGCGCCTAAGAGCTTGATAACATCAGAAATAGCTGCTGCACGAACACCAATTCTCTTGCCTTTTAAGTCGTCAAGATTTTTGATAGGCATTGTTGAAACAATATTCATTGGTGAAGAGCCGCCAGCCCATAAAAAGGTAACATCTTTCCATTCTGCTGCCAATACAGGGTTTTCTTGAACTAATGCATCATAGGTTAACGCTGTTTGTGCGTATGATGAAAAAAGCATTGGGTATTCAAAAACAACTGACATAGGGAACATATTTGGTGATGCTGTTGGGATAGCATATGTCATATCAATAACACCGTCTATTGTTGCTTGAAGAACTTCTTTATCAGGAACTAAAGTACCTGGTTCATAATAAATATAGCTCACATCACCATTTGTTGCTTTACCAAAACGATCAAAGAATGGATTCAAAGTTGCATCAAACCACCAGTTGGTTGAATAGATGCTTGAAGACATTAATAGTTCGGTTTTTGCGTGTGCACTGAAAGGCAGCATAGTTGCTGCAAGCAATAGACAAGCTGAAACAGCTCTTTTTAAAGACAAGTAACTCATGAGTTCTCCTTTTTTGGGCGACAATTCGCCAAATTAATGCATTTATATACTCCGTAGCAATATCTCACACATATTGCTTGAAAAGCCCGTACAAAAAGCACGGACTTTTCTTATTTCTTAAGCACAGTCATGTTTACGCCATGAGCTGTTCTTGTCATTACGATCAAGAGCTTTGTTCATAGCATCAACTGATTTTTGCATGTTTTGGATTTCTTTCATTTTAAAGTTCAAGCCTTTAAGAACTTTATAAATAAGAGGAGCTGAAACATCAGCAGGGAATGGGAAATCAGCTATATAGGCAATTGTTGGAGCTAAAGAAGCTGCTTGCACTGTGCCTAATTCAGCATTTCTTTCAATGCCATTGCCTTGGAAGAAAACTTTATCCTTAGTTGCTATAACAACTAAGCTTTTCTTTGAACCAAGGTCATAGATTTTTTCTAATTGTGCGTCTAAGTCTTCAAGTGATGAAGTTTCAACTAAAGAAAAATCAGTATCATAAGCCATTTCGCCTACTTTAAAATCATTTTCTTTCACTGCATCCCAAAGCATATTTGCACTAGCAGGAACTGTTCCGCTGCCTGCTTCTTTCTTATAATCGTCTTTATATTCTAACTTTGCAGACGCGCCCTTTGTTGTTGCTTTTACGATATTTGCTACTTCGCTTTTAACTATAGCGTCTGTGTCTATATCTGCAAAAATTAGTAATACTTGTTTGTTTTTAGCCATCTTTATTTTCTCCAAAATTTATTTACATGTATAGGCATCAGGATCTTCTAATGCTTGATAGAGTACTGAACCTTCGCAAGTTGTTGGATAAGGAAGACCAAGCATATAGCAGATAGTTGGAACAACGTCTACGATGTTGAAAGTTCTTTCCATTTCAAAGTCTTTCTTGAAACCAGGACCATGGAATACGCCAAGTGGACTTAAGTCACCAATACTGATTTTTACAGTTGCAAGAGCTGCGCCGTGTTGTGAACCAAATTCAGGGTAGAGTGAGTAAACAACGTCACCACATTGCTCACCGCCCATACCTATAACTCTTGCGTCTTCTTTTGTAAGAGCTAAAGCAACTGGGCGCATGCCTGAAACAGGGTCAACATAGGTGTAAAGAGCATCTATAATTTCTCTTTGTACTTTTTCATAATCTTCAGGCTCAACAATACCGCCAGGGTAACGACCCTTTAAGTTAACATAAATAAAGCATGTTCTTTGCGCTAAAGCCTTTGATTTTTCAACTACTGGGGCAGCAAAAGATTTCACCCATGCATCTCTTTGTGGGCCTTCTCTAAAGGAATCGATATAAATTCTATCGCCTTCTGTAATATCTAATGTACTTTCATCAACTTCTAATAGACCTGCTTGAATAAGTGGCATTGTAGGAATAAAGCCGTAACCATCAGCCTTTGAACCGTGGTCAGAAACCATGATAACAATAGTTTCGTCATCAACCTTTTCCATAATCTTGCCTATCATCGCGTCTGTTGAAATCCAAAGATTACGGTGAACCTTCCAAGCGTGGTCATAAGCTTCTTTTGAAGGAGTTGTGGCTGGGTCAAGGTCAGTCATCATGTGGTGATAGATTGAGTCAGTTGGGTGGGTGTGGAAAAAGCAAAGTGTCCAATCTGTGTCGTCCATCAATTTACAAATTGCTTCACCTAGCCATTTATTGTGCATTTCAATGAGTTCTTCAAACATATCATCATCATACCAATCCATAACACGGAAATACATGCCCGCTTTTGAAGTTGGAACAACATCAATATCTTTCAAAACAGCTGCTTTTTCAGGTG
Source organism: uncultured Desulfovibrionaceae bacterium (assembly GCA_964369675.1). Taxonomy (GTDB): domain Bacteria; phylum Desulfobacterota; class Desulfovibrionia; order Desulfovibrionales; family Desulfovibrionaceae; genus CAYJAZ01. Next base: position 7,820 of record CAYJHE010000072.1, read on the forward strand.
GATAAATCCAGTGTTCGCCATCTGTATTGAGCATATGTGTCATAAAGAAGTCAAATTCTGTACCGTCATCGTTCAATTTAAGGATTTTTGCCAAGAAAGTTACTTCTTTTGCAGAACCGTCTTGCATCTTGATGTCTGTACGAACTAACTTACTCCATTCATTGGTTTTAATGGTAAAGAAAACATCGTTAAAATCGCGTGTAGGAGAAAGTGAAACTGTGTCATAGCCATCGCCTTCCATGTCACGGATAAGCCAATACCATGTTGTTTCTGCTGGTTTGAATGGAGTGTAGCCAAATAAAAGATTAAATTCGATTTCTTGTGGGTCATCGCCTTCATCATCTATATTTTTCCAAGCTTTAGCAGGAACCATTTCAGCTTGAATAGCACGCGGGCGCATTTGTGAGCTTACCATAAGGTCGTTACAAAAAACTTGACCGCCAGCACTAGGTCCGCCGCGCTCCATTGATGCTTCTTCATCTTGAATTGTACCAACTGAAAGTCCGCTACCGCCAACAACAATAGAGTTTTTTAATCTCTTATGTAGATTATATGCCGCAGGATAGTTCACTATAAGCGATGTCTTGCCTGCTCTTTCCGCAGCTTCAAATATTGTTTCTGCCTTACAGTAATCACAAGAAAATGAAGTGTGGATATTACTTTGTAATGGAGTTGTACCAGGAATATGGTGATAAAAATCAGTAACCTGGTGAGTTATTGGCCAAGCACCTGTTGAAATACATGTCCAGTTTGGCGGTGTGATCGTTGGCATTGGACAAAGATTGTTTTGTCCACGAACACCGTTTTTAAAGATTTTTTCAACATTTGGGCAAATGCCTTCAGCTATGTGCTGTTCAACGAGTTTCGTGACACAGCCGTCAATACCAATAACCAAAGCTTTTTTAGGTTTGTTCATTTTTTTCCTCGCTCTAAAAATTAAACTTAGTGATTTATTATTCAAATCTTTCATTCTAAAGCAAGAAGCATACCTACATTATAAAATCAATAATAACAAGATATTAGAAAGTAAAACGATGCTATTTCTTCTTGATTTCTGTTATATATAGCGTTTTTTTTGATATTTCATAGCAAACAAGATGCAAAAGAAAAACTTCTTCCCTTATACTTAAGTAGCATAAGCAGTCGTATTGATTGAACAATCAAACAATATTCTTTACGCATTGCAAGTTTCGAGCTTGTTAATATATTCACAAAGTCGAAGATTCCCTAAAAAGACAAGTTTTTTTATTGTTATAAAAGCATGAGCACTCAATATTTTTGAATATAAGTTCTTCTTATGTAAACGAGCTAATATTGAGCTTCTTGATTTTTGAACGCAATGTGCTTGGATTAAGTTTGAGATATTCTGCGGCACCATATTTGCCTTCAATCTTTCCTTTGCACAGTGTAAGCACCTCGCTTATATAGAGTTTTTGAAACTCATCGTAAGCGAGGACATCATCAAGGCTTTTTATCTTTAAAAGATTTTCATTTGTTTTATGTTGTGTACTTGAGTTTTCTAGCAACTCATCAAGTACATGATTGTACTGTGTTTCTTTCTTTCCTATCCAGAACAAGATTGATTTATGAATCAGATTTTGCAATTCTCGAACATTTCCATTCCATGAATGCTTTTTCATCTTATTATAAAGACTTTGCTGTATTTTTGGAGCATTTACTAAACCAATTTGTTTAGAAATATTTTCTAAAAAGAAGTCTACAAGAAGCTTAATGTCTTCTTGTCTCTCCCTTAATGCAGGGATATGGAGTGTGATAAGGTTTAATCTATAATAAAGGTCTTCGCGGAAAACCCCCTCAGCAATCATTTGTTCAAGATTTCTATTTGTTGCAGCTATTATCCTTACATCTATTGGAATTTCTGTATAGCCGCCTACCCTTTCAATCACTTTTTCTTGCAAAACGCGCAAAAGCTTTACTTGTGCGCTGAAGGAGAGCTCTGCTACTTCATCTAACAAAAGTGTGCCTTTGTCTGCGCGTTCAAAGCTTCCTTTAACCGTTTCAATCGCACCTGTAAAAGAGCCTTTCTCATGTCCAAAAAGTTTTGAATCACTCAAAGTGTCTGGCATGTTAGCACAATTCATCTTTACAAAAGCTTTATTATATCTTGTACTTGCTCGATAAATAGTGTTTGCTACTACTTCCTTTCCTGTGCCTGTCTCACCAAGCAAAAGTACTGGGTAATTATACCTACTAACAACCCAAATTTTTTGCAAAAGACTTTGCATTCCTGGTAGGTTTGAAAGCAGGACATCATCATTACCAATGTTTGAAAAATTATTATCTTTTGGTAGGTTATTTGTAATTTTATACCAATATGAAGAAAGAAGCTCTACAATAAAAAATAAGGCAGTTACATCTATTTCGTTATATTCAATGGCATCATGCCTGATAAGATAAATACAAGGCAGATATTGATTATGGTGCACTTCACGATAAAACAAAAGATTGTACTGCTTTTTTATAATACCTAGTGATAAAGCCTCATTAATAATGAGATGATCTTTTTGATCAGCTGAGCGTACAACATCTCCCAAAACTAAGCAGGCATTATGCTGCTCCTCTGTGCTCGGAGTAAGAAGAAATGATGAGTTTTTAATGGCTGGGAAACAAAAATTTGCATTTTCGAGCTTATTCTCACTAGGGTTTGACAATATAAGAGTATCAACAACAAAAACTTTTTTCAAGATATGGTAAAGCCTTTCAGTGGTAACTTGCGGAGAATTATTTTCTAAAACAAGTTTAGTTATTTCTGTCTTAACTTTATGATATTTTTGCGATAAAACTTTATACGTTTTTGGCGATTCAAGAAATGTTTTCATAGGCAACCCAATTTTAAGTATCTATTTTTTTTTAGCATTGAAAACATAATAAGTAAAGTAAAAAAAAATTACCTGCTTTGTATTTAGAGGAAAACATCGAAATATAGTTGTTTTCTCCTTACTGTAAAAAGTACTAAGGCACATGTATCTAAAGAATAGCCTTTATATAAAACTCTGCAATTTGGCAATAAAAGTATGTATTAGCAATATTTTTCATTAAAAAAATTCTTTGCAGCAAATTTTACTCAGGATAGTAAAAGCAAGCTTTTATAAATTCAGCTTAAGTGGTATAAAAATTGCTATTATTTTAATAATTTTAATATAAGGAGAATTGTATGTCAGGTATAAAGGTATCTTATTCAAGGCAAGGCGAAAAACATGTTATAAAAACAGGCAATGCGGCTTTAGGCGACATTGTCATCAATACAGAAAACATTCCTGCTGAAGAAAGAAATGGCACAGCAAAACAACTTTTATGTTCTTCTGCTTTGTTTTGTTACTGCTCAGCTCTTGTCAGCGCGATGGAAGCACGAGGTTTAGAATATAAATCTATAAAGGCTGAGGCAAACCTCACTGCTGGAAATAATGCAAATAATGTTTCTCGTGTGCTTGATATAGAGCTTGATGTCAAGGTTGAAATTGACGAAGACGACTATGACACTTTTGAAAGAATACAAAAAGTCATGCGTAATGGCTGCCTTGTGACTTCTTCAATACATGACGGTATACACATGAATTACAAGCTCACTGCAGAGTGCGATGACGACTAAAAATAGCTGAATGCCTTGCACTAAAGCTGCGGCATTTAGCTTACTGTTGCATAAAGCAAAAAACATGATTTATGTAATAATAGTATAAAGTGTTAAACTTCTTTATTAATAAAGAGATGTTTACAAATAGTATGTGTTTCTCAATTCAAAAAACTTGTAAATTTTTGGAATTAAGAAACACATACTAATATAAAGTTATGTAAACATTTTCCGATATATGTAAAGTAAGCTATATAATTGTAGTTTTTAAGGAGTTTAACTATGTTTTCAATTGAGAAAAAATTAAATATATTAATAAGTTCGTTGTTGGTTGTGCTTGCTTCGGTGATAATATTCATCAATTCAATATACGACAGAATAAGCATGCAAGACCAGCTTATAAATCA
>CAYJHE010000073.1:0-11591 GCA_964369675.1 uncultured Desulfovibrionaceae bacterium
TGTGTTATGCTTTCAGAAGAAACAGCAATGGGTAACTATCCTGTTGAAACTGTTGAATATATGATTCGTATCACAGACGAAGCGGAAAAGTTAAGAATTGAAAGACATGAAGTTCGTCAGCCAGAAGGGCATACCTCTGAGTTTTTAGCTTATGCTGCATGTTTGCTTGCTTGTAAAGCGGGTTGTCAAAGTATTGTTGCGCACTCTCTTTCAGGTTCTTCAGCAGGTCTACTTTCTGCTTGTCGTCCTCCTCAGCTCATCTACGCGCTCACTCCAAGTCAACAGCCTTTACATAACATGAACTTCTATTCAGGCGTTATCCCAATCTTTATTCAAGAAGAAGATGGCAATGGACACTTAACAAGAGCTGAAAACTTTATTAAATCAAGTTCTTTATTTACTGCTGGTGAAGATGTAGTTATCACAGCTGGACAGCAAAACGATCCAAAAGCTCCTAAGGGAACAAACGTAGTAAAGATATTCAGAAAAATATAAATCTATAGCACACTAAAAAAGGCGAGCAATGCTCGCCTTTTTTTTGCTCTATCTATAAAGTTCTATCCCTTTATCAAATCAAGACCATTGATAAAATGATTCACTACTCTGCCTTGAAGCTTTTTGCCTAAAAATGGCGTGTTCGCGCTTTTTGAGTAGAGCTTTTCTTCCTTGACTTCCCACTCTATGCTTGGGTCAAATAAGAAGAAGTGCGCAGGCATGTTTTTTTCAATTCCGTGTTTTGGCAAGTTGAAAATTTCTAAAGGTTTTTCTAGCCATAATCTCACCATATCTTTTTGAGATAAAACATTTTCTTTATGTAGTTGCCATGTGAGGCAGACAGCTAAATCCAAACCTGTGAAGCCATTAGGTGCTAAGTCGAAGGGATGGTTTTTTTCGTGTTCGGCATGCGGTGCGTGGTCGGTCACAAACATATCTATAGTTCCATTATGTATGGCTTCGCGTACCGCCTTTACATCTTTTTGTGTGCGTAATGGTGGATTGACCTTAGCATTTGTGTCATAATTTTCTAGTGCATGCTCGTCCAATAAAAGATAGTGTGGGCAAGTTTCTGCTGTTATTTTTACCTTTCTATCCTTGGCAAACTTGATATAATCTAAAGTTATCTTTGCTGATACATGCGCAATGTGGACAGGAATATCTAAATATTCTGAGAGCATAGCATCTCTACTTGCTTGCATGGCTTCGGCTATGTCAGGCTGGGCTTTTATGCCAAGTTCTGTGCTGAGTGCGCTTTCGTTTGCGTGAGTGTGTGCAGCTAAGAAGGGCTCTTCGCAATGGTCGATGAAAAGCAGGCCAATATCGTTAGCGTATTCCATAATTCTGCGCACTAAGGCTGTGTCTGTCACTGGAACGCCATCGTTTGAAACAGCCACGCAACCTGCTTGTTTTAATTCATATAAAGGTGCAAGTTCTTTGCCTTTTAAACCAATAGTTGCTGCGGCAATGGGCATGGCATAAGGACCATTTGGGAAAGCATCTTCATTCTTTTTCAAAATATATTGTGTCACAGCTGCACTGTCGTTGACAGGATTGGTGTTTGCCATACAGCACACGCGAACAAAACCGCCGTGAAGAGCCGCATTCAGACCAGATTGCACATCTTCCTTCCATTCATAACCAGGTTCGCGTAAATGCACATGGCAATCAATAAAAGAAGGAAATAAAACAAGGCCTTTAGCATCGATTACAGGCAAAGAAGAGGAAAGATTAGTGCCTGTCTCCTTTATAATGCCTTCTTCAACAACTATTTCTATATTCTTGCCTAAGTATAAGGCATTTTTTAAATGAAATGAATTATTCATATTCTACCTATTTGTTTTTTAATATTAATGTTGAAAGAACTGCCATGCGTATAGCAACACCGGCTTCTACTTGATTCAATATTTCTGAATTTTGGCAGTCTGCCAAGGAAGAAGAAATCTCGATTCCTCTGTTCATAGGTCCAGGGTGTAAGATAGGCGCAGAGCTTTTTGCATAGGCCATCATTTCTTGTGTAAGGCAGTAGCGTGCTGTGTAATCGTGTATAGAGGGGACTAAGCCTGCTTGCTGTCTTTCAAATTGCATGCGTAAGCACATTACAGCATCAACATCTTGCACTGCTTCTTTAAGGTCATGGAATACTTCTACATTCCAAGAATCAATGCCGCGTGGAAGCAAGGTTGAAGGCGCGCAAACTCTGACATTTACACCGAGCTTTTGCAAAAGATGTCTGTTTGAGCGCGCAACTCTTGAGTGCTGAATATCACCTAAGATAAGCAGGGTCTTTCCCTCAAATTCGTTATTCCAAGCCTTTTTTAGGGTATAAGCATCTAGCAAGGCTTGCGTTGGGTGGGCATGCCAACCATCGCCAGCATTGACAATAGCGCAATCTAGCCTGTCAGCCAGAAATTGAGCAGCACCTGATGAAGTATCCCTGATAACAATGCAGTCAGGTTGCATTGCTTGCAAGGTAAGGCCTGTGTCTTTAAGATTTTCACCCTTTGACATGCTTGACCCTGAAGAGCCTAGAGCAAAAGTGTCTGCCGAAAGCCTTTTGCCTGCCATGTCGAAGGAAGTTTTTGTTCTTGTAGATGCTTCTGCAAAGAAAAGAACAATAGTTTTGCCACGCAATATATCAGACTTTTTAATGGGATTTCTGTTGAGAGCATAAAAAGAGTCTGCTTGTTCAAGAAGATATAATATCTCCTCCCTATTGAGCTCCTTTGTGTCTAACAAGTCTTTATACTTCCACTGCATAATAACCTCGCAAAATTATTATTTTAATTTATTTTTTATTTCATTGAGCATCTTTTCAATAGCCCTTGCTCTGTGAGATACTGCCATTTTTTCTGCTTTTGTCAACTGTGCCGCTGTTTTGGCAAGTGAAGTATCATAAAATATAGGGTCATAGCCAAAGCCATTTTCGCCGCTCATGCTTTGCGTGAGTTCACCATTCCAATGCCCAAAAGCAACAATATGCTTATCTGATTGCGGAAAAGCAAGAGCAAGACAGCAAGTGAAGCGCGCCTTTCTTTCTTCTTTGCCTTGCATATCTTTAAGTACTTGTAAAATATTTAACGTGTCTTTGGGAACTTCTTGCATATTTTCTTGTAATATAAGGTCGTTTCTTCTTTGTGCATATCTTGCAGAATAAAGTCCAGGTGCATTTTCTAAGGCTTCGACTTCAAGACCGCTGTCGTCTGCTAATGCTATATATCCTGTTTTATCAGCTATATATCTTGCTTTTAATAGGGCATTTTCTTCAAAAGTCATGCCGGTTTCTTCAATCTCTTCGATTTCTTGTTCTAAAAAATCTAAGGATTCAATTCTATAGCCTAAAGAAAGAAAAGCTTCTTTTAATTCAGCTACTTTTCCTTTGTTGTGGCTGGCAAGTATGATGATGGCATTTTCTTGCATAAATTTCTCTTATTCCTGTTTTTCTTGTTGTTCCATTTTTCTGATGTTTTCATCTAAGGTGAAAGCATAGTTGATTTTTTCTTTTTCTCTAGCTTCATCAGAAAGCTCTTGTGCTTGTTCTGGCTTTTCTTTTGGTGCGTAGTCTGCTGGGTCGTAGTAGATAATTTTCTGTATTGTTTCGCCTTTTTCTTCAATAGGTCCCCAGCCTAAAGGAAGCTGCTTAATGGTTTCAGGAAAAAGCGCACGCATGCCTTCGCCCCATGCAGCAGAGTCTCCATTATATTCGGCATTTTCTTGGTACTCTAGTCCCGCTTTATCTTCATTCACTCCTTCCTTTTGTTTTTCCCACCAAAGTGTAAACCAGTCGCTAAAAGAAAGAGAAGTTCCATAAGACGAGCCAAAAAAGGTTTCAATTTTGACATACCATAAATTAATTACATGAAAACGCTTGAGCTTTACAGCATCTTTATGTGTGCAAATAATAGGCAATTTATAAGACATCAATTCCAAAGAATCTTTAATAGTGAATTGATGGTGGTCTTTATAAAAAAAGGATTTTTCCGGCGCTCTGCCCATAAGGCGGATGACATTTTCTTCGGCTTGTCTTGGGTTTCCAATTCCCGTTGCAAAAATATAAGGGCTTTTTTCTAATATTTCAGGTGGATAAATATTAAATTCTCCATAAACAGGAACAATGCCTATGGCTTGTAAGAAAAAGCCAAAGAAAGGTTTTGCGTATTTTCCCATTCTTTGCTCAAACTTCTTGCAAAGAATTTCCCAATCACTTCTTGTTGTCTTAATACAAAAAGCATCTGCTGCTTCAAGTGCTGAAGCAGGTTCACGCCACGCGCCAGCAGGAATGACCTCATTCCAGCCTTTTTGCAAGTCGTTATAGTTGAGCAAGACAATATTAAGTTGTCTGTTTAGATAAAAATGCTGAAAACCATCATCAAGAATGAAAAGGTCGGGCATAAAATGCTTTTCTGCCAATTGTGCAGCTCTTGTTCTTTGTGGGTCTACTATGATTCCTGCTAAGGGAAGACTGTCTGCAAGCATAAGTGCTTCATCGCCGACCTCGCTTGGAGTGTGTGAACGCGAAACAATTAATGGCGTATATGGAGGGCGACCCCCATAACCTCTTGTCAATACAGTGGCTTTTAATGATTTTCTCAAAGCCCAACTTGCTAGAAATTCAACTACAGGTGTTTTACCTGTTCCTCCCCATGAAATATTCCCTACACTTACTGTAGGAACAACAGAAGTGTATGGCTTGATAAAGTCAAGCTGCAAAAGCTTTCTTCTTGTGCGCATCACCATACTATACAAATAGGAAATGGGCTTTAGAAAAGGATAAAGCATATTTTGAGATTTATCAACATTCATACCCTTTTTTAACTTCTTTTTATAAAATTAGCAAGCAAAAGCCTGAGGCATCTTTCTTGATGCTCTTGTCTTATTTTTGCGGAAAAACCTTTTGTTTTTAGAGACTTATCTCTCTTAGGAACAATGAGAGAACAAAGAAGGAACAAAGAAAATTTATTATAAATACAAGCTATTAGCTTAGTTATGCACATTCTATGAACAAATAAATAACATAAAAATAAGAGGAATATCATTGTCTTAGAAAGTTAATTTTTGATAATAAAAGTTAATAATCCATGTTGACTTAGTTAGGGGTAAGAAGATGAAAGCAAGCGAACTTATTAACACTTTAGATGCAAAAAAATGGGCAGAGACAGATTTTGAAAATAAAATTGCAATCTTGAAAGAAATTTATAAAAGAACAAGCTACTATATTAAAGAGTTTACTTTTATAAGTGCAAGATTTAAAATGCAAAATACATTCACAGCAAAAAATTCTTCTGCATTAAACCCTTACTTTATTGCTTTAGAATACCAAGGCCTTTTATTGCCCATACTTGGGCAACTAGAAGCAATGATTGATATTTATTCAGGTATAGCTAAAGAAATAGAAATAAGTGAGGATACAGTTAAAAGGGTTAATTCAAAAGAAGAAAAGTATGATATTCTAGTGAAGCCACATACAAAATTAGATAAAATTTTATACCCGCAAAGAAAGGATTTTGTTCGCGTAAAGGGTAAGCCAAAGCAAGCTTTAAAAGAGAGGCAATATGGAATAATAGTTGTCTTTGGTATAAATGATTATTCCTCAAGTTTAGAAGTTATTAACGCACTTTTTTTGGAAAATTGTGTTGTATTATACAATACTTATCATAATAGCAGTGAAACTGATACAATTTGGGAGGATATATTTAGCCCTCTCATAAAGTATAATGCGCTTGTTATTTGTAATATCAACTGCGCAAAAGACCTGATACAAAGCGAAAAAGTAGATAAAATCTACTTTATAGGCGGCAATAAAGTATTAAAGGAGTTGGATAGAGATAATGCACTAGAGCTCACAGCCGAATGTGGTGGTAATAGCCCATTTTTTATTGTTCCGCCAGAAAGAAAGTGGTCACAAAAAGAGCTAGAGCATCAAGCAATGCTTATTGTGACACATGCTAAGCTCAATGCCTCTGCTGTTTCAGGCAGAAGTCAAAGCATTTTGACCTCTGTCAACTGGGCGCAAAAACACGACTTTTTTCGTGAAATAAAAAAAGCGGTGGAACTGTATTCGCCTTCAATGCCGTATTATTTTCCTTTTAATTCAAATTCTATGGCAAGGCATAACAAGGTCTATCCACCTGCAAAATTAATAAGGTCTCTTTTCTTAGAGGAAATTATGGAAAAGAAAGCTCGCAGAAAAGCAAGACAAACAGAGCATAAAAAATTGCTAATGCATACAAATACAATCTCTTTCAACAGTATGGCATTAAATGAAATATCAATAAAATGCAAGGCAAGCACAAAGGATTTTCTATCAAAAGCTATTGAATTTTCGAATAAACATTTAGATGGTTCGCTCAGTCTTTCACTTGTTATAGACGATGAAAGTTTTGATAAGTACCATCAAGAAGTAACGCATGCTATAGAGCAGTCAAAATACGGCTCAATTGCGATAAACACGCTTCCTCCCTTGATTTTTATAAATCCTTATTTAAATTGGGGTGGAAATGAAGCAGATCATACACTTGTTCATGGCAAGGGGCATTTTGGAAATTTATTCAATTATTCTAATATAGAGAAGTCGCTTTCTTACTGTAGCTTTATTTCTGAAACCGCCTTTAATACAAAAAATAAAGAGGCTTTCGTCAAGTTTTCAAAATCAAGCACGCGTTATCATGCCCAGCCAAACATTTCGAATTTCAACTACTTGCAACAACTTGCCACTATAAAGGAAAAGCTCTTTGGAGCAGACTAAAATTATGTACTTTTTTTACCTTCGGCGACCCAGAGTCTTATTCTCACGGATTAATGTCTTTGGAAAGGCGAATATGGGTGGTTAAACTATAGGTCTGCCTAAAGTAGTTTTTATTTTTTTAATTCACGAAAAAGTGTCTTTACGCAATTTGTTTCGCCACTCTATGGGTGAAACCTCGCTTGCAAGAAAGTTCGTTCTTGCTTTGCTCGCTCAAGACAGCACATTGGAATCATGTGACTTAAAAAGCGTAGACTTGCTTCTTTTTGTACTTTAACGTATGTTTTTTTAAACTATAAAAAGAGGTGAATATGAAATTTACAGACCTTGTCAAAGAAGCTCGCACTGTTAGGCGTTTCACAAAAGAAGAGATTTCACTTGAAACACTTTCACACTTTGTTGAACTTGCTTCAACAACGCCTTCTGCAAGAAATTCTCAGTTAGCCCGTTATATTGTTGTGCATTCTGAAGAAAATGTTGAAAAAATGGATAAATGCATAAACTTATCAGGTTTTAATTATGAAAAAAGACAAGAAGAAGCACGCATGCATCCAAGGGCTTATATAATCATTTGCTCTGAACCAAATATTGGCTTTTTTCCCACTATAGATTTAGGCATTATTGCGCAAACAATGCAGCTTGCAGCAGCAGAGAAAGGCATTGGAACTTGTATGATAGGTGCATTTAACAAGGTGAAATTACTTACAAGTTTTGGTGAAATCATGGAAGAAGCAAAGCTTGAACCTTATCTTGTTATGGCTTTTGGCTATCGCGATGAAAAAGTCGTTATAGTTCCTGAAGATAAGGAAAAACCAGTGTATTGGCGAGATGAAGAACATCATTATGTTCAAAAAAACTCACCTGAAACTAATACCTTAGCTATAGTATAAAAAAAGTCCGGCTTAGCAAAACTAAGTCGGACTTTTTTAGTGTGTAGTTTATTTTAAAGGGAAGTTTAAGGCTCTTTCTAAATATGAAACGAGCCTAAGTTTAATTATTGAACTTTATAGTAAGCTGTTGCTTTTGCACCGCAAACTGGGCAGTCAGCAGTAACTTCGCCTGCATGAGTGTGTCCGCAAACACGGCAGAGGTAGAAGTCTGTGTTAGGGAAAGCAGAGGGGTCTGCAAGAGCTTTTTTGTATAAATCTTCATGCACTGCTTCAACCTTGTTTACCCATTCCATGTAACCAGCTGCAACATTGTTGCCTTCTTCTTTAGCTTCTGCTATCATTTGTGGATACATTTTAGTGTGTTCAAAGTTTTCACCTTCGATAGCTGCTTTTAAGTTTTCAACTGTTGAAGAGATGTGACCTGCATTTTTGAAATGTGTTAAAGCGTGAATTGTTTCTGCTTCTGCTGCTGCTCTAAAGAGTTTTGCAACTGCAGGTAAACCTTCTTTGTCTGCTTGTTGTGCGAAAGCTAAGTATTTACGGTTTGCTTGGGATTCACCAGCAAAAGCTGCCATTAAATTGTCGTGTGTTTTACTCATTTTTTTTCTCCAAAATGTTTTTGTTATTAGTAACAATTCCTAATTATAATATGTGAGCATGCTTGTCAAGAAATTTTTTTATTAAAATTTAACTTTTTTATAAATAAAGCCTATGTCAAAAAGATATACTATACCAAAACTCAAAGAAATCCAAATAAGTAGAGAGCTTTCAGAAATAATTAAAGAAGCAAAGGACTTTAGCGACTTTTTTTTCCAGAATGAGCAAAATGTTAAAGGTAGCCTCTTTATTTGCACCTTGTTTCATGCTTCAAGTATTGAAGCTGCAAGGCAAGGTATTGACTTTATACAAAAAAAATATAAAGACGCGACACACAATTGCTGGGCATTTCAAGTTTCATTGCCAAGGTCTAGTTCGCATATTGGCTATAGCGATGATGGCGAACCGCACGGTACAGCAGGAAAACCTATGCTCAGCCAACTTCTTTATACAGATATTGGAGAAATAGGAGCTGTTGTCACGCGCTATTTTGGCGGTACAAAGCTTGGAACAGGAGGGCTTGTTCGTGCCTATTCAAATGCTGTAGCAGAAGCGCTAGAGCTTCTACCTTCAACGCAAAAAGTGCAGAAAACGCAAATTGAAATTATTATTGACTACAAAGATGCGGGCTTTATACATCGTATGCTTGAAGAATTTGAAGCGCAAATACAAAGTGAAGAGCACGGCGCAGACATTACTTTTAGCATAATACTGCCTCACGACAGACTGCAAGACTTTTTGATACAAGTACAAGCACTGACAAATGGAACCTACATACTTCTTTCTCAAAAAGAAGTAGATTAATTTTTCTTTTTCTTTTTTTTCTTTTTTTCTTTACTTTTGCTCATTAAATGAGGGTAAAATAGTTCTATATTTATAAATAGTAATAATTATCAATAGTATATATAGAAAAAACCTTTATTATAAGAGAGGTTTACATATTTAAAAATTTCTGTTATGAATTAAGAAGAATACAATATAGGAGAGAGATTTATGGAAATGGATGTAGTTTTACTGTCGCGTATCCAATTTGCTGTGGCTGTATTTTTCCACTTCATCTTTGTTCCACTCACACTTGGTTTATCCTTACTCATTGCGATTATGGAAACAGCCTATGTGAAGACAGGGAATGAAGAATGGAAAAGAATGGCGAAATATTGGGGAAAGCTTTTTATCATCAACTTTACACTTGGCGTTGTCACGGGTATCACATTAGAGTTTCAATTTGGTACGAACTGGTCGAGGTATTCAGAATTTGTTGGCGATATATTTGGCGCTCTGCTAGCCTTTGAAGCTACTTTAGCTTTCTTTTTGGAGTCCACCTTTATTGCTGTTTGGCATTTTGGCTGGAATAAGGTGAGCGCGAAAGTGCACGCTGTTGCAATTTGGCTTGTAGCAATTGCTTCAAACCTTTCTGCTGTGTGGATTATTCTTGCAAATGGTTTTATGCAAAATCCTGTTGGTTACCATATCAACAATGGCAGGGCAGAACTCACAGACTTTGGCGCTGTTTTATCAAATCCTTATGCATGGGGCATTTTCTTCCACAATATGGTTGCAGCTTTCATGCTTGCAGGTTTCTTTATGCTTGGCATAAGCGCTTGGCATCTTTTGAGAAACAGCCACACAGATTTCTTCAGACGTTCTTTCAAGCTAGCCGCACCTTTTACTCTTGTAATGGTACTTTTAGTTGCTGTTTTTGGTCACCACGAAGGTGTGAAAGTTGCTAAGTATCAGCCTGCAAAGTTTGCGGCAATGGAATCACACTGGGAAACTGAAACAAATGCGCCTATCTATTTATTAGCAATTCCAGACGAAGAAAATAAGGAAAACCTTATAGAAGCTTTTCCACTTCCAGGTTTCTTGTCTTTCTTAGCAGAGGGCGACTTCAATGCTGAAGTAAAGGGATTAAATTCCTTCCCTGAAGGCGACACTCCGCCTGTTCTTCTCACCTTCCTTTCCTTTAGAATAATGGTAGGTCTTGGTGGGCTATTCATCATACTTGCCTTCATTGCCTTCATAAAGCGTAATGAAATCGAAAAGTATCCGCTTTTTGCAAAACTACTTATCTATAACATACCATTACCTTATTTTGCCATTGCCTTTGGCTGGATGGTGGCAGAAGTAGGGCGTCAGCCTTGGATTGTTTACAATCTTATGCGAACAGCAGATGCTGTTTCACCAGTGCCTGGCTCATCAGTTGCTATTTCTTTAGCGGCATTCATTGGTGTATATTCGCTTCTTGGGCTTTTAGACATCTATCTTATTGCAAAATATGCAAAAAAAGGCCCATTAGCATTGGCACAAAGCAAGGAAAATAAGGAGTAAGACATGCTAGAAACAATTTGGTTTTTCCTCTGGGTTTTATTATGGGCTGTCTATCTTATTCTTGATGGCTTTGACTTTGGTATGGGGACATTATTGCCCTTTGTTGCAAAAAATAATGAAGAAAAAAGAGTGGTTTATAATGCTGCTGGCCCTTATTGGGACGCAAATGAAGTGTGGCTCATCACAGCAGGTGGTGTGACTTTTGCCGCATTTCCAAAAGCATATGCTGTTATGTTTTCAGCTCTCTACGCGCCCTTGCTCCTTCTTTTATTTGCCCTTATTTTCAGAGCAGTTGCCTTTGAATTTAGGTCAAAAATCGAGTGTTCATGTTGGGCAAGCACATGGGATAAAGTTCTCTTCTTAGGTAACTTCCTCCCCGCGCTCCTCTTAGGCGTTTTCTTCTCAAATCTCTTTATAGGTATACCAATCGACACTGACGGTGTATATCACGGTAACCTGCTCAAATTACTCAACCCATTCGGACTTTTAGGCGGTGTTCTCTTTGTATGTATATTCATTGTACATGGCGGATTATGGCTTGCCATAAAGTCATCAGGTGAATTAAAGCAAAGAGCAATCGCATCTGCAAATATGTTTTGGGGAATCACACTTGTTATACTCATAGCCTATCTAGGTTATTCAATGCAAGTAAGTCCAATTTGGGCAACTGTTTCCTCAATGCCGATTATCTATGCCTTGCTCTTTTTGGCAGTCATTTCATATGTCATGGTAAAAATATTGATGAAGCAAGAGAAATACCTCTTTGCATGGTTTGCTTCCTCTGCTTTCATTCTCTTTACAGTATTCTTCACCATGTCAGGTATGTTCCCTAATCTCCTTCTCTCCTCAATGGACCCAGAAGCATCACTCACAGCCTTCAATGCAGCTTCAAGCACACTTACATTGCAAATTATGCTTATAGCAACAATTTGTGCTGTGCCTGTCGTTATAGCCTACCAAATATGGGTACACTATGTCTTCCGCGGCGAAGTAACGCAAGCGGACTTGGATTCAGATCATTCGTATTAATTTATATGTAT
>CAYJHE010000074.1:0-1240 GCA_964369675.1 uncultured Desulfovibrionaceae bacterium
TTTTTTTGCCTTCGGCGACCAAGAGGATTATCCTCACGGGCTAACCCCCTTTGGAAACCCGAATATTGAGCGGTTAAGCGTTTATTTATAGCTAAAGACGAAGATTTTTTTTATTTGCGAAAAAGTTTTAAGCTTCGCTTAAATACTGTTTCGCTTTAAAAATGGGATTATTTCTTATTCTATACTCTGGATATATATACTTTGTTAGAGGCATGTTCACTTCGTTCACATGTGTTTTTTATTTGGGTGTGTTTCTAAATTCAAATATTTTGTGAATTTTACAACGAAAATAACACTTTTCGGCAGTAAAAACGCAAAAGAATGAATTTAGAGACATGCCCTAGTTACGTTTCAATTGTACTGCTGTTTGTAGCATAGTGTCAGAAGTTTGAATGGATTTTGAGTTCATTTCGTAGGCACGTTGTCCTGCAATCATATTAACCATTTCATCTACAACTTCTACGTTTGAAAGTTCGAGGAAGGATTGCGCTAATGTTCCGACATTAAGCTCACCAGGCACACCTTCAACCGCATCACCAGATGCGCCAGTCGGTGTATAAAGGTTTCTACCTCTTGCGTCTAGTCCAGCTGGGTTGATAAAGGTATAGAGTGGAATATCTGAAGTCGCTATTTCTTCACCTTCTGAATCTATACACGAAATAACGCCATTTTCTGATATAGAAAGCGAACGAGTTTCAGCTGGCACTGAAAATTCAGGCTGTAAGACATAGCCATTAGCCGTAACTATTGTACCTTCAGAATTGAGCTTGAATGCGCCTGCTCTTGTGTACATAAGTTGATCACCTACGGCAACTTGGAAGAAACCATCGCCTTCAATAGCAACATCAAGCGGGTTACCTGTGTTTTGAAAGTCACCTTGTGTGAAAAATTTATGCACAGAAACAGCTCTTGCACCCATACCAACTTGCATTCCTACTGGAACATAGTTTTCACCCTCTGTTGTAGAACCTGCTATTCGCATGGTTTGGTACATTAAATCTTCAAATTCCGCTCTGCTTTTTTTGAAAGATGCTGTGTTGACGTTAGCCAAGTTGTTTGAAATAACATCTATATTCAATTGTTGTGCGACCATGCCCGAAGCACCGGTCCATAGAGATCTCAGCATAATATATTCTCCTTATAGTTTTCTTATTTAAGATTTAGGTCTACCAACACGCGTTATAACTTCCCTGACCTATTGTATTTGTTTTGGCACGCTGTGCACAAAACCTCGCTTGCA
>CAYJHE010000074.1:1340-11344 GCA_964369675.1 uncultured Desulfovibrionaceae bacterium
GGTCTACCAACACGCGTTATAACTTCCCTATCTAAAGTATCCGCTGTTTGCATTACTTTTGAATTTGCCTCAAAGCTTCTTTGTGTTTCAATCATTTTTACCATTTCAGTAACAACATTGACATTAGCTTTTTCAAGCGAGCCTTGATTAACAACCAGTCCATTTTCATAAGGGTCAATTTCAACCGGTGTTGCCCCTTCTCTTAACTGATAAAGATTGAGACCAAGTTTTTCTAATTCATGCGATGGGTCTTCATAAGCAGTTATCTGAAATTCACCTATTTCAACATTATCTGCAAAAATGCGCCCATCGTGTGAAATATTAATCGACTTTGTTCCTGCAGGAATAACTATTCTTCCCGCAGTTCCTAAAACTGGAAAACCTTCTTGTGTGATAAGTGTACCGTCAGCCGTTTGACTAAAAGAACCATTTCTTGACAAAAAAGTCCCTTGAGGAGTTTCAATATTAAAGAATCCACCGCCAGCAAGACCTACGTCTAAAGGATTATTTGTCTGCTCAAGCGCGCCTTGCGTGAAGTCTGTCTTTGCAACTGCTGGCCTTACTCTTGCGAGAAGGTGCGCTTCAGGAAAAAGCGGTCTTGACCTCAAATTTGCTAAAGGCTCTCTAATAATATCATGCGCAAAAAGAATCATTGTATCTTTAAAAGCAAGCTTATCATTCTTATATCCGCCTGTATTCACGTTTGCTAGATTGTTTGTAATCGTTGCAAGCCTGTGCTCAGCACTTAATGCGCCATACAGTCCGGTAAATACACCATTTTGCATAGTATCTCCTCGAGATAGATTGTATTCTTTTTAAATCAGCTTATAATCAGAAATCTATCTGCTTGTAGAGTGTTATGCAATTGTTGTGCCAAAATTTAAGTCTTTAATTTGACAGTTCTTTTTATTTTCTTATTCCATATATATTATATTAGGTATTTATGCACTGTTTTCCCACGTCAAAATTTATTGGCATAGCTTTTGCATATTAGCCTATGTCATCAACATCTTTTTGACACTACTTACTTGGAGAAGAATTATGGATACAGCAAACACAAACTTTGTAGATAATTTTGTAAATAAAGCAAAAAATCTTTGGGCAAAGACCTCATCAAATCAACGTATACTTTTACTTGGTGTTGCAGGTGCTATTACTATTGCCTTTGTCATGTTTGTTTTATGGATAAATAAACCTGTGTATAAAGTTCTTTATTCCGACCTAACTCAAGAAGACGCTAATAAAGTTGTTACTTATTTAGAAGAAAATAACATGGCTTATGAATTAATGAACGAAGGCGCAACTATTACTGTTCCTGAAGAAAATGTATATGACCTTCGCTTGAAAGTAGCTGGTGAAGGAAACTTAGTAGGCGCTGGTGTTGGCTTTGAAATCTTTGATGAAGTGCAAGTTGGACAAACTGAATTTGTTCAAAAAATCAACTATCAAAGAGCTTTGCAAGGTGAGTTAGCTCGTACATTATCTGAACTACCGAATGTAGAATCTGCCAGAGTCCATTTAGTTATTCCTGAACGCTCACTCTTTATCGAAGAACAACAAGCCCCTTCTGCTTCTGTAGTGTTAAAACTTATTAACAATAGCGTAAAGATGTCACCAGGCGAAGTGCAAGGTATTGTTAATTTGATGACCATGTCTTTACAAGGTTTAGATAAATACCATGTTTCAATCACTGATACAGCAGGTAATTCAATCTACGCACCTGAAGAAGAAGGCTTTACAGCAAATAATACACAACTTGAATACCGTATGCGATTTGAAAAAATCCTTGAAAGAAGAATTAACGAACTTCTTACTCCAATTTTAGGTTCAGGAAAATCAATCGCAAAGGTAAGCGCAGAGCTCGATTATAGCCAGCGCACATACAGAAAAGAAACCTTCGACCCTGAAAGTCAAGTTGTTAGATCAGAACAAAGAAGTGAAGAAACACAAACAGGTCAAGCAAATTTAGAAGCGGGCTCTCCTGATGCAAACTTTAGAGGTGATGGCTTAAACAACTCACTTTCAAGCCAATCAGGACAAAGAGAACAACGTACAACTAACTATGAAATCAATAAAATTGAAGAAAATGTCATTGGACAAATGGGCTCCGTAAATAGACTGACTATTGCTGTTGCGATTGACGGCACTTATGCGAAAAATGAAGACGGAAATATGACCTACGTTCCTCGCACAGAACAAGAACTTACAAGAATACGTCAATTAGTTGCTAATGCAGTAGGGCTTGACAGCATGAGGGGAGATACTATAGAAGTAAGTAATATAGCTTTTGATGAAACAAGCTCAAATATGGAAGCAGACACAACAGAACTACTTGTTGACTTTGCAAACAGAATGATAAAAACTATTCTTACTGCCCTCTTAGTATTCTTCTTCATTATGTTTGTACTACGCCCTGTAATTATGAGTATTATTCGTCCAAGAGTTGAATCAGGTGAAATACTTGAAGGATTAGAAGGACTTCCAGCTGCTGAAGAACAATACGCGCTTTTTGAAGAGCAAGAGCAAGAAGCAAGAAAAGCAGCTACAGCGCAGCAAATGTCACAACAAATGCTTGCCGAAGCCTCTCTTTATGCCATTGATGAAAACCTCTCACTTGACGACATAAAAGCAAAAGCATTACAACTAGCTGAAAGAAATATGGAATTGACAATTTCAATTGTCAGGGAATGGATAAATGAGCCAAAAGCAAAAGCTGCCTAGCACTATAAACAACTCACCTGCAGTAAGCACATCTTCACGAGATATTGCCATAAAAACACATGAGTCGATTCAAAGACTAGAAGCATTAAAGGTGACTGTTTTAGAAAAAGCACAAAAGCAATTAGATCTTAGTCTCTATATTATCAGAAGCTGGATTAGTTAATCTTATTTTCACATGCCCTGACACTTGTTAGGGCTTTGTGCTATTTGCTTTACGCACTTTTCTCATATGCATTCATACAAAGAGAATGCTTGCAAAAATTCCCATATAAGAGTATAAATTTACTAATTCAATAAGATAAAAGTCTATTTCTTAGACAAAATTTATAAAAAGAGAGTTTATCATGTTACAATACCCACAAATTGACACAGTCGCTCTTTCTTTTGGACCTATACAGGTGCATTGGTATGGCTTGATGTATGTGTTTGCTTTCCTTGTTGGCTGGTTTTTAGCTCGCTATAAAGCTGGAAAAAAAGGCTCTGGCTGGACAGTTGACAATGTTGATGATGTAGCAACACTTGCAATGGTTGGTGTGATACTTGGCGGCAGATTAGGCTATGTGCTTTTCTACGATCTTTCCTATTATTTACAATCACCTTTAGAAATTTTCTATGTCTGGAATGGCGGAATGTCCTTTCATGGTGGCTTAATTGGTGTACTTTTAGCCCTTCTTTTTTATTCTTACAAAACAAAGAAAACCTACTTAAATGTCGTAGACTTTATAGCTCCAGTTGTTGCACCTGGCTTATTTTTCGGAAGAATAGGCAACTTTATTAATGCCGAACTTTGGGGAAAAACAAGTGATGTTTCATGGGCAATGGTTTTTCCAAATGCAGGTTTAGCAGCAAGACACCCTACACAACTTTACGAAGCAGGTCTTGAAGGTATTTTACTCTTTATTATAGTTTGGATATATTCTTCTAAAGAAAGAAATGAAGGTGCAATATCTGGCGTATTTGCAATTTGTTATTCTATATTCAGATTTACTTGCGAATTTTTCAGAGAACCTGATGCACATATAGGCTATCTTATTTCAGATTGGTTTACTATGGGAATGGCTTTATCAATTCCACTTTTCATAGCTGGTGTTGCTCTCTATATTTATTCAACTTACAAAAGCAAAAACCCATCAAGAGATAAGGTTGTTTTGAATGATGGTTCTGTTCTTTATATAAAAAGATAAAAAAACTTTTTCACATTTACAAATGCAATGCTTTATGCATTGCATTTTTTTATTTTGTGTCTATAGCTCAGTTGGATAGAGCGTCAGCCTCCGGAGCTGAAGGCCGCAAGTTCGATTCTTGCTAGGCACGCCATTTTTAAATCACACTTTTGTGTGTTTTTTTTTATTTTTTCGACAATGCTTTATTTCGCCTTTAAAGACCTCATTTTTTAATTTGACACTTTTTACAATACAAAGTTCAAAAATATTTTTTTTGATTAAATTTATACACTGTTTTATAGGTGTTTTTCAACTCTATTTTTTTCATATTCAAATTAACAAATTAATTTAATCAATTTTCTTTCTTACAAAAAATATTTCAACAGTCTTTTGCATTACACTTTAATAAACTATTTTTCTTTGCACCTTTTTTACTTAAGGATTTATTATTAAATAAAACTTCAAACACTAAATTGAATTATACTTTATTTTTTATTTATAAAAAAATTTCAGCTTAATTATTACAACTCTAATTCAAATTTTAAATTTGCTTTTATTTTTTTTACCCTTTTCAAAAGCATTAGATAAACTTTCTCAAAAGCATCCCTTTAAAAAAAATAATTCAACATATTTTTTTTAATAAACACAGCAAGCAGAACAAGCCCAAAAAAACTATAGCCCATTTTTATATGTACAAAAATTTAGAAAAGTTTCGCGCGAAACAATGTTCATTTTACAAACAAAAAAAACAGATACAAGTTCATAGTAAAAAAACAAAAAAAGTTTCCCGTGAAACATTTCTAAATATAAATTTTTATAATCAGAAAATGTTTCACGGGAAACAGAAAAAGAACTATGAGATTGTTTCACGGGAAACAATAAGACCTTACTTTAAATGTTTCACGGGAAACAGGCAAAGAGTTTTCAAAGTGTTTCACGGGAAACAGGAAAAATTAATTAGTATAGTAGTCCTTGCAGAAGTCTGCAACAGAATTGTATCCAAGTTCTTCAAGTAAAAGAGGAAGATCTTTTACAATTTTAAATATGCGTGAAGGCTCAATAAAGTTTGCTGTGCCAACCTGAACTGCGGCGGCGCCTAAGAGCAAAAATTCAAGAACATCTTCTGCAGAAGAGATTCCGCCTATCCCAATAATTGGAATTGAAACAGCTTTTTTCGCTTCATAAAGACAACGTAAAGCAATAGGTTTTAAGGCTGGTCCAGACATGCCGCCAATAATATTAGCAAGAACAGGTTTTCTAGTCCTGATGTCAACAGCCATTCCAGGCATTGTATTTATAAGTGAAAGAGCATCTGCTCCTGCCTGTTCTACTGATTTTGCCATCTGAGAAATAGAAGTAACATTAGGGGTGAGCTTAATAATTACAGGCAAATGCGGCGCAGCTTTTTTTACAGCTTCTGTAACTGCCGCTGCAAAGAAAGGATCTTGTCCAAAAAGAAGTCCGCCCTCTTTTACATTTGGGCAAGAAATATTTACTTCAAGAGCACTAATGCCCTCTGCATAATTTAAAATATTTGCTAAGCTTGCAAAGTCTTCTATTGAAGTAGCGTACATGTTTGCAATAATAGGAACTTCATTAAAAGGCAGAGTTGGGAGAATGTTGTGAACAAAATTATCGATGCCGTCATTTTGAAGACCTATAGCATTAAGCATTCCGCAAGGTGTTTCAGCTATTCTTGGTAATGGATTTCCTTCACGCGGTTTTAAAGATAAACCTTTTACAACAATTCCTCCAAGTGTAGTTATGTCGCCATAAGGTGAAAACTCTATTCCGTTTCCGAAAGTGCCAGAGGCTGTGAGTATGGGATTTTTGAATGATAGCTTTTTATTTTTTGTTAAAAATTCAACTTTTGTATTTATAGTATTCATGTATTACTCTTATAGTTCTAAATGATTTGCCCAAAACACAGGCCCTTTAGTGCATGTTTGAACAGGCAATCCTGCCTTTACATCGTCAGGCCATTCACTCGTAGTTTTTGCTACGCAACCAAGGCATGCGCCGATTCCACATGCCATTTTATTTTCGAGTGAAAGCTGTGTTCTTACATTAAGTTCTTTTGATAACTTTCCAACATATTCTAAAAATGGCATTGGCCCGCACGCGAGTACAAGTCCATTTTGCTTTGAATATTCAGACATTCTTGCTTTAATTTCAGATAAGAAAAACTCGAGATCTTGCTTTGATTTTTCGTGGAAAATTTCTACTTCAATATGCTGAGCTACAGTTTCAAGCGGATAATAATTTTGGTCAAGCCTATGACCAAACATCATATGTAGATTAGCTGGTTTTGGGTGCTTGTCTAAGTAACCGCAAAAAGGAATAAGCCCTATACCGCCTGCAAGCAAAAGAGTAGGGGTATCTGCTTCAATAGCAAAACCATTTCCTAATGGCCCCCATACATCTACCACATCTCCGGGCTTTAAATCAGCAAGCATATTTGTCCCTTTTCCAACTGTTTGAAAGAACAAAACCAAGCCTTGATTGGTTACTCTTGCAATGGAAAAAGGTCTTGCCCACAGAACTTCATTATTCCACGAAACAGGGCGTATCATAACAAACTGTCCAGCTCTCCAATTTTCCCAAGCAGGAGCTTGTTCAGAATAGGGTTTAGGTAGTTCGAGCGT
Organism: uncultured Desulfovibrionaceae bacterium; assembly: GCA_964369675.1. GTDB lineage: Bacteria > Desulfobacterota > Desulfovibrionia > Desulfovibrionales > Desulfovibrionaceae > CAYJAZ01. Next base: position 7,870 of record CAYJHE010000074.1, read on the forward strand.
AAGGGCATAAAAAGAAGTTTTTTTCTCTAAAATTTTTCCTATGGAAGCAGTTCCAAAAGGAACAACATCAGATACCTTTAATGATAATTTCATTGGTGCATTTTGAACATAATAAGAATGCAAATTTTCTGTCATTTAAATCTCTCATTTGGTTATATAAGTGCTTTAAAACTAATCCATCGCTACTATTTAGTCAAGTAAGATGTTAAGGCAAAAAATAAAAAGATTTAAATAGCTCTTGAAAAAACAAATAAATTGTATAAAATAAAAGAAGAGACATTTAATATTTGAAATAAAAAGAGTCAAACATGAAAAATACAAGAGAAGCGATACTCTCTATTTTAGAGACACAAGACTACACACTGCCTAGCGCACTTGATAGATGCTTTAAAGAGCATGACTTTAATGAAAAAGAAAGAGCGTATATGACGAATGTATGCCATCAAGTTTTTCGTTACAAATTACGTTTTGAAGCATTAATAAGGCTTTATTGCCATAAGGCAGACGGACTTAGCGTGCATGCGCAAAACATTCTTTTACAGGCATTGTGCGAAATGTATTCTATGCAAAGCATTCCTTTGCACGCGTCCATTAATGAAGCAACACAATTAGCAAAGAAATATGCAAAAAAAGAAGTAGCATTAATTAATGCTGTACTAAGAAAAACAGATAAGGAATTTCCAAACAAAGACTTAAACAAAGAAAAGTTTATGAAGGAAATAAAGTTTCTCTATCCTAAAAAAACCTTGCTTGAATTGCAGGCTTGTTATGAATCACTTCCTTCATATGTTTTAGATATTTTAAGAAAGCAAAAAGGAAAAGAATTTTGTGAAAAATACCTTTCAGAATTAAATGAAATTCCGTGGTATTCTTTACGTTTTAATGCAAGCAAGGAAGAATGGAGTAATGCCAGAGAAGATGTTGAGAGCAATGCGCTCATGAGCAAAAAAATTGCAACTCACGGACTTGCCATTTCAAACCTAAGTAAAAAGGTAAAAGAATATCATGAAAATGGCATACTCTCGTATCAAGGTTCTAGCTCGCAAATACTTATTGAGAAAATATCTTCGCATATTGAAAATAAGAAAACAAAGATTTGGGATTCATGTGCTGGAGTTGGCGGAAAAAGTCTTGCTTTGCTTGAACAAGATTACAATATTGTCTTAGCGAGCGATACAAGCAAAAACAAGCTTTATGTCCTTGAAGAGCACAGAAAAAAGTTAGGCCTTAAAGAAATAAAAACACTTGTTGCTGATATGCGTGAAGTAGAACTTGAAGAAATAGATTGCATAATCCTAGACGCTCCTTGCTCAGGCATTGGAACACTTTGCGCAAATCCAGATTTAAGATATAAAATCACAAAGAAAAGCATTGCTGAAACAATAGAATTACAAAAAGAACTTATAGAAAAAGCTTTTTCTACTTTGAAAAAAGAAGGCCTTCTTTGCTATATAACTTGTTCACTAAACAGCAAAGAAAACGAAGAACTTATTCAAGAATCACAAGAAAAAGAAAATGCAGAATTATTGTTTTCTGAATATATCTATCCTGAAAGCATTGGTGCAGATTATCTTTATCTTGCAATATTAAAAAAGAAGTAGAGAAAAATATGAAGTGTACTATAATCGGTGGCGGTTTAGCAGGCTGTGAATTAGCACTTGCTCTTGCAGAAAATAATATTGAAGTAAAGCTTTTTGAGATGAAGGCAAAGAATTTTTCTCCAGCACACACATTGCCATATCTTGCTGAACTTGTGTGTTCAAATTCTTTCAGGTCAGATGACGCACTTAATTCTGGAGTAGGATTATTGAAAGAAGAAATGCGCCTTTTGTCTAGTCCCTTGATGCGTATAGCTGAAAAAGTTAAAGTTCCCGCAGGAAAGGCTTTAGCTGTTGACAGAGAGTTATTTGCAAAAGCGGTTACAGAAGAAATTAAAGCGCATGAAAATATAGAATTGATTGAAAAAGAAATCGCTTCTATAGATGAAATTCCTTATTCTGCAGATGAACCACTCATTATTGCAGCAGGCCCTTTAGCGACAGAAAGCTTAGTAGAAAGTTTAAAAAAATTTATAGATAGTTCTGAGCTCTATTTTTACGATGCCATAGCACCGATTATAACAGCTTCGAGTGTTGACATGGAAAAAGCATTTTTTGGCTCTCGCTATGGCCATGAAAGTGAAGATGAAGAGCCTGATACAGATTATTTAAATTGCCCTATGAACAAGGAAGAATACCATGAATTTTGGCAAGCTTTAGTTGATGGAGAAAGAGTTCCATCACACGATTTTGAAAAAGAAATACATTTTGAAGGCTGTATGCCCATAGAAGCATTAGCAGACAGAGGAGAAAAAACACTTTGTTTTGGTTCGTTAAAACCAGTAGGTTTTATTGACCCGCGCACAGGTTCAAGGCCTTGGGCATTATTGCAATTAAGAAAAGAAAATGTAGAGGGTAGTGCTTATAATTTAGTAGGCTGTCAAACAAAACTCAAATATAAGGAACAAGACAGAATTTTTCGCTTGATACCCGCTTTAAAAGATGTGGAATTTATACGCTATGGTTCTGTGCACAGAAACACCTATGTCAACGCGCCAAAAACCTTAGCAAAAGACCTTTCACTATTGAAAGAAAGAAATATTTTTCTTATAGGACAAATCACAGGAGTAGAGGGATATGTTGAATCTATAGCTTCTGCTTTATGGCTATCTAAATTGCTTATAGCGAGAAATAATGAGCAGGCAATTGAACAGCCTCCAATAGAAAGTGCCTTAGGCGCGCTACTCAATCATTTACAAGTAGAAGTGAAAAACTTTCAGCCTTCAAACGCGCACTTTGGACTTATGCCTGAACTTGGTATGAGGGCAAAGAAAAAAGAAAGAAAGCCCCTACTTGCAGAAAGGGCAAGACTTGCTTTTGCAAAATGGATAGAGAATGTAAATAAATAAAAATAATTTTCATAACTTTTCTATTGCATATAGTATGAAAATATGTTCTAATAAAATATAATGTATAAAGTAAAGGAGTTAGTAATATGCATATTATGTTTACGTTCAAGAATTTTGAAGCCTCCGAACACTTGAAGAAATACGCACGCAGACGCTTTGAAAAGCTCGGTCGTTTTCTTGGCAAGAATGCCGCAGTAGAATTACAGGTTCTTTTGTCTGTTGATAAGTTCCGCCAAAAGGTAGAAGTTATTCTTTCAGGCGAGGGAATGAATATCACTTCATCAGAAGAAACAAGTGATATGTACGCCACAATTGACCTTATTACCGATAAGCTTGAATCTCAAGTAAAGAAACACGGTAACAAGCTTCGTGAAAGACACAAAAGAAGAAATGACACAAATATTGATGTCTATTCTTATAGTGTTGAAGAAGAAGACGGCGTAAAGATTGTGAGTGGTGATGAATATTTCACACCAAAACCAGTGCAAATAGAGGAAGCTCTTTTGCAATTAGAAAAAGAAGGCAATG
>CAYJHE010000075.1:0-11277 GCA_964369675.1 uncultured Desulfovibrionaceae bacterium
CCAGAATTTGCTTTAGTGTATACCTAAAAAATACCATGTGAACGAAGTGAACATGGAAGCTAATGTGTTGTTTGTAGACTAACTTTACTTTAAACAATACACTTAAATTTTTAAAACGAAAAAGTATTTATGAGCGTAGCGAATATAACTTTTTCGTAAGCAAAAAATAAAAACTGCTTCAGCCACACATTCTCGCTTAACCGCGCAATATTCGGGTTTTTTTGGTCGCCGAAGGCAAAAAAATAAAATAAAAATCTACACTAATGTGCTAACAACCAGTTTTCTGCACTTGCAAACTCTACTTTAAGTGGAACTGTGAATACTTCTTTTTGCCCCTGCATAGCATTTGACATAAGCTCGGCAACCTTTGTGCCTGCAATGTCTGCATGCTCTTTTGGAACAGAAAGTATTAATTCATCATGGACTTGTAATAAGAGTTTGACATTATAGTCTTTAAGTTGTTCGTTTTTTGAAACATGTAACATGGCGAGCTTGATAATATCAGCAGCTGAACCTTGAATGAGGGTGTTCACAGCTTGTCTTTCTGCTAATGCTCTTGCCTGCGCATTTGCATTATAGAGGTCTGGCAATTGCCTTTTTCTACCTGCAATTGTAGTGACAAATTTATGCTCTTTTGCTTCTTCAAGCGCTCTGTCATAAAAAGACTTAATACCCTTGAATCTTTCAAAATATTGTTCAATAAAGAGCTGTGCTTCTTTTGTAGTTATCTTGATATCTTGCGCAAGCTTGCGTGCTCCCATTCCGTAAAGAAGGCCGAAATTAATAGTTTTTGCAGCTTGTCTTTGCTCAAGTGTGACTTCTTCAAGAGCAACATTATTGAGAAGTGCGGCGGTAGACTTGTGGATATCTTCATCTTTCTTGAAGGCATCAATAAGAGCTGGCTCTTGAGAATAATGCGCAAGCACGCGTAATTCGATTTGTGAATAGTCAGCAGAAATCAGCAAATTGCCCTTTTCAGCAACAAAACATGAACGCATTCTTTGCCCAACTTTTCCGCGTATAGGGATATTTTGTAAGTTTGGATTTGAAGATGAAAGCCTGCCTGTGGCTGTTGCCATATGATTGAAAGAGGTGTGTAATCTGCCTGTAGCATCAAGTAGTTTTGGTAAGGGTTCTAAATAGGTAGAACGTAATTTTTCTAACTTTCTGTATTCTAGTAGGCTTTCTATTATTGGGTGCTTTCCTGCGAGCTTTTCTAAAGTTTCCTGCGAAGTAGAGGACTGCCCACCCTTTGTCTTACCTGCTGTTGGGAGCTTAAGGGTATTGTAGAGAATATCACCTGTTTGCTGTGCAGATCGAATGTTAAATTCCCTACCTGCATAGCTGTAGATTTGACTTGTCATGCTGTCTAAATCTTTTTGCACTTCAACAAGAAAATTATGCACTGCTTCTGTGTCTAGTTTAATACCTTCTTGTTCCATCTGTACTAAAATTGGAACAAGTTTTAATTCGATTTTCTTATAAAGTTCAAGAAGGTTTTCGTCTTCTAATAGCTTGATATAGTGGCTTTTTAAGGCAAGTGCTAGTGTTGCCGCTTTTGTGAAAGGAATGGCAGATGTTCTGTCTCTGAAACGCCCTGAAACCTTACCCCATGAATAGTCTCTTTGCTCGGCATTGAGTAGGTAGGAAATGAGTGAAAGGTCGTATACTTCTTGTGTGAATGCTTTCAGCCAAGAGTAGTTCTCGCTCAATATATGCTTATAATCAACACATACAATAGTTTCAAAAAGCTTGATGAAGTCTAAAAGTTCATTTTTATCACCGTCAAAGCGGATTTCTTGCTCTCCAAAGGCAAGATTGAAGCCTTGCGCATTTCTGTGAACATAATTACTTGGTATGATAGATAAGACTTTTTCACTACCAACTTCAATGCCTTTTAATGAATTAAGTAAAGGAATTTCAATTACTTCTTCTTGCTCTTGTGGGTCAAGCAAGTCAAAAAGACTCATTTGTTGTGACTTTTTAACAACAGGTTTTAAGGAACTTTCTGCTGCATTTTTTACTGTTGTTTTTTGTGCACTTGATGAATTTTCATCTGTGTTTTCAAGTGTTTCAGTGGATTTTTTCTTGGAAGTATTGCTTTGTGTTCCAAAAATCTCTTGAGAGACATAAGAACCTTCTTTTACTTTTATGAGATTTTTGTTTTTTAGTACATTCAATTCTTTTATTAATGAATGCATTTCATACACACGAAAAAATTCAATACAGTCGTTGAAATCAATCTCTTGCAATTGCAAATCTTGAAGTGTGACATTTTTACAACAGAGCGTATTTAATGTTGTGAGCTCTCTATACATAAACATGCTTTCAAGGCTGTGCTCAAACTTTGTTTGTAATTTGACTGGAAGTTCTGAAAAATTGTCGCGTATAGCTTCTAAATTAGGGAAGTCGTGAAAGATTTTTTCAGCTGTTTTTGGTCCAATGCCTTGCACACCGGGAATATTGTCAGAAGAATCGCCTATTACAGCTTGTATGTCAGGCCATTGCTCGGGCTCAAAACCTGTTTCAGCTCTAAAAGAATCGAGTGTGACGATTTTTGACTCTTTATTTGAAGGTTCCCACATGCTTACATTTGAATGCAAGCATTGACGTAAATCTTTATCAATGCCAACTATAACTATATGATTGTTTTCTCTGTATTTTTTTGCTAAAGAAGCGATGCAATCGTCTGCTTCACAATTTTCTGAAACTTCATGATATATGCCTAATTTTTTGACCATTTCTTCAATGGGCGCAAATTGCATAACAAGTTCTTCGGGTGTAGCTGAACGATTTGCCTTGTAGAGAGGAAAAATTTCATGGCGAAAGTTTTTGCCCTTGCCGTCTTTGATAAAGGCAAAATATTCAGGCTGTTCTTCACGCAATATCTTTAGAATTACGCGCGCAACACTGTAGATAGCACCTACAGGGAAATCATCTACGCGTGTCATCTTCATATTCCCGTAGAAACCTTTAAAAATAAAGGCAGAAGCATCCATTAAATATATAGGTGTAGCTTTGAAAGCAAGTGAGTCTTTGAGTGCCATGTCTTTTCCTTTTTTGTTTACAATCAAGATATTAACGAAAAAGAGTCATAACAGCAAGGGAAATTTTCAAGCTTGAATACACTTAATTAGCTAATGACTTGAGCTAAAAGGCAATAAAAAAAGCTACTTCTTTCTAAGAAAAGAAATAGCTTTTAATGCATGTTTTAAAATAAATCTACTTCATACGGTAGGTAATGCGGCCGCGCGTAAGGTCGTAAGGTGATAATTCTACCTTCACCTTATCGCCAGGCAAGATTCTGATATAGAATTTGCGCATTTTTCCAGAAATATGCGCAAGTACGTTGTGTCCATTTTCTAGTTCTACACGAAACATAGCATTAGGTAAGGCTTCTTGTACAGTTCCATCAATTTCAATAGCATCTTCTTTTGCCATAATCCTTTCCCTTATTGCACTTGAATTGCAAATAGTTTTCTAAGTTCTTTATAATTTTTTTCACTCTTCCATAAAGCAAGCCCTATGTCAATAAAAAAAAGCGCGCATTAAAAAAGCCTATAATCATTCCAATTTATGATTTTTTTGCCTTTGGAGACCAAGATGACTATCCTCGCGGGTCAAAAACTCTTTGGAAAGTCGAAAATCTGTGGTTAAGCGATAGGTCGGGCTAAAGTTGTTTTTTTAAACAAATAGGAAAAGAAAAATAAATTTTAAAATAGTCATACTTAAACTTGAAAAAAGATTAATTTTTTTATAGAGTCTTTAAAAAAATCAGAAATAGAATTTTAAATTACTAATAAAGATATTACCATCATTAAACATATATAGAGAATCTAACTGTGACTGAAATAAAACTCAAAAAAAAGCATATAGCCTTTCTTAGCGTGTGGGGCGTGCTTCTCACATTATCCCTTTACGCCTACTTGGCATACTTACAACCCTCTAAATTTACTCCTTTTATTGAGCAAAAAGTGCAAGAATATGTGCCTGAACTTTCCTTTAGACAGGTGGAGTTTACTCTTTTTCCGCGCTTAGGCGTTGAATTTTTAGGCATACAGTATAAAAATGAACTCAATGAATACAGTTTAGACATTGATGCGCGTGCCTTACTTGCGCAAATGTCGTGGCTTTCATTGTTTCAGGGCGATTTTAGTCTTGCGCATGTTGCACTTACTCAGCCCTCTATTTCGCTTGAGCATAAAGTAAGTTTAAAAGCTCAGCAAGACGCAGCTTTAGCCAAAGAGCCAAGTAAAGAAGAGGAAGAAGGTGTAGAATCTAAAATACATATTCCTCTACACGCTTCTAAAATGCTTGAACTTGTTCCTGCGCAGTTAAAAAAGAGCTATTTTGAAGTGCTTGATGGCGAATTTTACTTTTTGCCTTACCAAGAAAAGAGCGAAGAAGTTAACACTTATTTTGTCGATTCTATTAACTTAAGTATTGATGCTTTTGAAAAACTTGGCTTGACAGTCAAGGAGTTCAGACCTGTGCTTAATTCAAGTCAGGAAAATATTGCAAAGCAACATTCCTTCAAAAACATCATGCTTTCTTTGAAAGATATTCTTATAAACGAACAAGGTCTCACTGCAGAACTTGATTTTAGCACTGACCTTGCTTTGTATGATTCTCGTGTACTTTCACTTTTTGAAAGCAAAGGACAAATGTCGCTCAATAATGATTTTTCATTAAAGCCTTTTGAACAAAAAATGAATATTATTTCATCATTCAATGTGAAGAATCAAAGAATCCCCTCTGAAATGTCCTTTGATTTTGAGTATGTAGATGAAAATACGATTAATATTTCCCACGCGAATATCAATATTGAACAAAATATTCTTAATCTGTCTGCAAACTTAACCGAGCTTTTATCAAATCCCACTGCACATATTCAAGCTTCCTTCAAGGACCTCAGTGTTCCTCGCTGGCTTAGCTATACACGAAAAACACCCTATGGTGTTATGAAGGAATTAGACAAATTACAAGGTTCATTTTCAGCTGTTCTCGATAAAAAAAGTTTAAAGACAGATAATCTGCAAGTAACAACTGAACATAAGCATATAGTAGAAGCAAAGGTGGACTATAATTTTGCTGATGGGCACAAGCTTTTTGTTGATGCCTATCTTCCTATGCTCAATTTAAACCTGCTATTTCCTGAACTTGAATATAAGAAAAGTTCTAAAATTTCATATAAATACGAAAGCTTAGACTCTCTTTTGCACCCAGAAGATGGCAGTCAAAGTTCTTTTGACTACAATATTAAAGTAAAGGCTGATGACATCACCTTTTGGAAATACAATTTCAGAAGCACAGCTCTTTCAATCACTCCTTATAGCAAGGGTGTGCAGATTCCAGTTGAAGTTCCCTACTTCTTTGATGGTTTGCTCAAGTCTAAGGTGCTTATTCCTTACAAAGAGGCTGACAGAATTGATGTAGAAGTGCTTGTAGAAAACACAAGTGTTGAAGAGCTTTTCATGCCCTTAGTTGAAAAGTCTCCTTTGAGTGGTTTATTAAATTCAAAAGTCAATATAAGCTTGCAACCAGAAAGTGATATTGAAAAAATGCTTGCAAAACCACAGCTTTATGTGAGAGCAAGCCTTACTGATGGCGCTTTTAATCCACACGAAGACGCATTTACTTTTAAAAACTTTTCAGCGCAATCAAAGGTTACAAAGATTGCATTTCCTACAACTAGAGCTGATATTTTTGGCTTCCTAGGCGAACATTCTTTGGAATTTATAAAAGACGATAATGTTATAAAATTGCATGTACCTAAAACAAATCTTTTATACAATATGGCAACAGGCTTGCCTGATAGTATTGCATCAAGCTATGCTCTTTTTGAATACGAAAACAACCTTCCTCTTCACATTATTTCAAATGGAATGTTTGAATTTGATTTTCCTAAGCAGGGTTTTTTGTATAAGGACTTTAAGGGCACACTTTATAATGAGAACTTGACAGGCTCTCTTGGTTTGACAAATTTTGCAAATCCGCAGGCAAGGGGCGCAGTAAGTATTTCCGTGAAAGATTTGAAGTCTTTTTTGAAGAAATACCAATTTGTATATCCAACACTTAGGGATAGTAGCGCCCTTTCAACAGCAAGTCTTGCAGTCTCTTTTGACTATGCAAATAAGATATTCAAAGCAAAAGAGCTTAAAGCAAACTTAGATGAATATGATTTTACAGGTTCTTTTGAGCACGACTTTACAAAGGCAAAGCCAAGTGTAATAAACCTTGCTTCCTCATTTTTTAATGCAGATCGTTATCTTGATTTCCCTAAAAAGCCAAATACTGCACCTTTTTCAGCTCATAAGTTGCTTCCCCTTGAATTTTTGACCAAACTTTTTGTTGACGCACAGTTTAATGTGGAAGAGCTTTGGCTTATGCGCACGCCTTTTTATAATGCAAGTATACCTACTTCTTTTAATAAGGGGCTTATTTCATTCACTCCAACAGCCTTATTTCCTGTGGCGGGTAGTATAGCTGTGAATGTGAACATGCAAGCAAATATGCGCTCGCTTGACTATCTAATTCAAGCCAAAGCTAAAGATGTTGACATGCTTGCTATAACACAAGCTCAGGGGCAGGATGTTCTTCTTGCAGGTAATGGCACTTTTTCATTAGATGCCAAGGGTTTTGGTACAAATGAAGCAGATATATTTAAAAATATGCAAGGCGACTTTTCCGCGTGGATTGAGCACGGATTTTTTATGAATAGTGTTAACAAAGCCCCTGTTGCTAACTATAAAAATCCACCTATAAAAAGCCCTTATGTGCCGAAGAATCTCAAAACTTCTTTTAGTCTTTTTTCAGCTTCAGGCCCTATAAGAAACGGTATCTTGAAAATGGATAATATTAATATGACTGGAAAGCCTATTGGCTTTGTTGGTCAAACAACAATAGATTTTAATAAATGGGCTATAAGTCTTGCTGCTCTTGCTTCTTATGAAAACGCGGCAAAAATACCGATTAGTGTTAATGGTTCGCTTTCAGACCCAGAACTTTCAGTCAAGGTGCTTAGCTCTTTCACGCAAACCTTTACAAGTCTTACGAATACCCTTGTGAATAAGCTTACAGATATTATTAAAAAACCGCTTGATTTACTCAAAAAATAGAAATTAACTCATTATATAAAATATTGACTTTAAAAGAAAATGAATTTATAGTTTTTTATTATTTTTTTAATGTCAACAATTGTGAAGGAAGCAAATATGCAAATGACAGGCTGTCAAATTGTTTTGGAAAGTCTCAAAAAAGAGAATGTTGATACTGTTTTTGGCTATCCCGGCGGAGCTGTGCTAGACCTCTATCATGAAATCACAAATCATCCAGAAATCAAGCATGTCCTTGTCAGACACGAACAAGGCGCGGCGCATGCAGCGGACGGCTATGCAAGGGCAACTGGTAAGGTTGGTGTTTGCCTTGTGACCTCAGGTCCTGGCGCAACAAACACTGTCACTGGCATTGCAACTGCCTACAGTGATTCTATTCCTATGGTTGTTCTCACAGGTCAAGTGCACACACATCTTATAGGTAACGATGCTTTTCAAGAAGTTGATATTATTGGAATAACTCGTTCTTGTACTAAGCATAACTACTTGGTCAAAGACATCAAAAAGCTTGCCTCAACTATCAAGCAAGCCTTTCACCTTGCGCGCACAGGTCGACCTGGTCCTGTTTTGATTGACTTGCCAAAGGATGTACTTAATAAGCTTTGCAAGTTTGACTATCCTGAAAGCGTATATATGCGCTCATATAATCCAACAATTAAGCCAAATCCGCATCAAATTAAAAAGACTTGCGAGCTTTTATCTAAAGCCAAAGCACCAGTTATCTTAGCTGGCGGTGGCGCAATTATAGCAAATGCAACTGACGAATTACGCGAATTAGCAACTTCTCTTTCTATACCAGTGACTTCTACATTAATGGGTCTTGGTGCTTTTTCAGGTGATAATAAATTATTCTTGGGTATGCTTGGTATGCACGGAACCTATGCGGCAAACCATGCAATTTCAAATGCTGACCTTATCATTGCTGTAGGCGCACGTTTTGACGACCGTGTGACTGGCGCAATTTCTACCTTTGCAAAGAAAGCAAAGATTGTTCACATTGACATTGACCCAACAAGCATAAGGAAAAATATCGAAGTAGACGTGCCTGTTGTTGGTGATTGTAAACACGCATTGCAGGGTATTTTAGAAATAATTAAATCTAAAGAAGAAAAAGCAGATTTTTCTGAATGGCGCGAAACCATTTCTGCTTGGGCAAAGGCGCATCCACTTTCTTATAAAAAATCTAAAGATGTAATAAAGCCGCAAGAAGTTATTGAAGCAGTTCAAAAAATTACTGGCGGTGATGCCATTTTTACAACAGAAGTTGGTCAACATCAGATGTGGGCAGCGCAATTTCTCACAGTAAAAGAACCGCGCACCTTTATCACTTCTGGCGGTCTAGGTACAATGGGCTATGGCTTACCTTCTGCAGTAGGCGCACAATGCGGGCATCCTGATAAAAAGGTTGTTGTTATCGCGGGTGATGGTTCTATTCAGATGAATATACAAGAACTTATGACTGCTGTTTCACAAAAACTTCCTATCAAGGTTTTGATTTTGAATAATGCCTATCTTGGCATGGTTCGCCAGTGGCAGGAACTTTTCTATAATAAAAACTATTCTTCTACTCCAATGACTGATCAGCCGAATTTCAAAATGCTTGCTGAAGCCTATGGCGCGGAAGGTTATAGAATCACAGATAAAAAAGAACTTATTTCCACTCTTGAAAAAGCGCTCAATTCGCCAAATACAGCAGTAATTGACGTGCATGTAGACAGAGAGGAAAATGTTTCTCCTATGGTTCCTGCTGGAGCTTCGATTTCTGATATGATTTTGATTTAACACTTTTTTCACCCTTTCATTTTTGCAAACGTGTTCCTTGCAAGAAATATCTCTAAAAATGAAATGATTAGCTTTTTTAGTGTGAAAGGGGAATTAAAGTTTAAATATATGAAAAAAAGAATCTTGACTTTCATTTAATTCTCTATATAATGAACCGCTCAAGAAAGGATGAACAAGCTTAAAGCTTGATTATTAGTTCAATACATTTCTATTAGTTATAATAACTATTTTTAAGGAGTTCGCATGGCAAACCATAAGTCTGCACTAAAACGTCATAAACAAAGCCTCAAGCGTAACGAACGCAACCGTGCCGCTCGCACACGCATCAAAAATGTTGTAAAAGCTGTTAAAGCTGCAATTGTTGCAAAAGATAAAGAAGCTGCTGACGCTGCTCTTGCAAAAGCAACTTCAACTCTTGACTCTGTTGCAAGCAAAGGTGTTATTCACTGGAAAAAAGCTGCGCGTAAGGTTTCAAGATTGACTAAAGCTGTTAACGAAATAGCTTAAGTTTATTCTTAAAAGATTTTTTTAAAGCACGAGATTTCTCTCGTGCTTTTTTTCTTTTCTTATCTTATTTTTGCTTTGCTTTTGTTCTCAACTGTAAAGCTTGGCTGAGCATATAGTTTCTGCCTGTCGCAGTCATGAGTTCTTCTGCCATGATTTCAAGAGCTTCGGCCTTCATTTCTTCAACTTGGAAGCCAAGATAAAGGCAATAATCAAGCAATTGCGCCGCCCATTTGGCATCTTCAACTTTCTTTGTTTTGAGTGCCTTTCGCGCTTGTGCAATAAGTTCATCTTCGCCGCCTGCAAGCTCTGCCATTCTTTGTGCTTCCTCTTCAAGCGTGAGTGGCATAAGCTGTCTTGCATTGCCGTCAAACCAGCCTAAATGCCCAGTATATATATTTTTTGCTGACCACGCAACATTGCCATAAAATTCGCCTAAATAATCTTTTTCAGCTAATTCTTGCGGAAGTTGCACATATTCGCCTATTTCTTGCAAAGTCAGCCCATTGTTCATGCCCTCAATGCTTTTATTATATACATATTCAATGGCATCTCTGTAATCCTTCATAATAGTCGCACTTTCATTTCTTGTAAGTGCAGGGAGGGTGTGACCAAAGACAACTTTTTCAGGATTAAGTGTTATCATTTTATCAATAGAAGCTATCCACTGTCTCACATCACGATAACCTGCTCCGCGTATAGCGTAGAGGTTCGGAAAAGAGCGGTAAATATTATCACCTGAAAAAAGAATATTGTGCTTTGCATACATCACAAAAAGTTGGTCTGCTGTTTCACCTGGTGCTGCATAGAGGTCTAGTTGTATGCTATCAATTTCAATGGACTTATGCTCCTCTGAAAAAACATGCGTAGGCGCAACAACTTCTGCCTTTGCATTAAAAGAACCTTCTTTTGGAAAGCGCACAGGAGCAATGCCATTATTGATTCTTTGTTCAGGTGCAAGTAAAAAACCGCCTTGCATAGAACCTCTTTTCCCGAAAATTGGGGCAAGCATAGCAAATTGTTTGTTTTCTGCATTAAAGTTACTTCTAGCCCATATCTGCACATCATTTGCATTATTCTCTAAAAAAGCACGCACGCCCATTGTGTGGTCAGGGTGACCATGTGTATAAATAATGCCAAGCAAAGTTTTATCAGTGATTTTTCTAAATTCAGCATAGATTTCTGCACAGTCAGACGGCTCTTGACCAGCATCTATAAGCACAATTCCATTTTCACCAATAATCATGCTCACTGTAGACACAGTGTAGTTTACAGCTGTGTATACATTTTGTGCTACTTGAATAATGCGCTTTGTTAAATCTTCACCACGCTTTTCAAGCCTTTGTCTTGCAATTGAAATTTCAGACATAGTTTTTCTCCTCATATAGTTCGATATAAAACTTTATTTTTTATACTCAGAAATTTTAATTGTGTCAAGAAAAGTTAGTTCTATAATTTCCTTTACTCTTACTTTTCTTCCTTGCCTTTTAATAGCATGTCGCATATACTTTTTCAACTAATTACGACAATAACAACTTTTATGGGGGTTTTATGAATATTTTGATTTTTGGACCAAATGGTAGTGGTAAGGGCACACAAGGTGCATTATTGATGGAGAAATTTGGCATTGCGCATATTGAATCAGGAGCTGTTTTCAGAAAGCATGTTGGCGGAAAAACTGAGCTTGGTTTGAAAGCAAAGGAATATATGGATAAAGGTGAACTTGTGCCTGATGAAATCACTATTCCAATGATATTAGATATTTTAAAAGAAGCAGGTAATGCTGGTTGGTTACTTGATGGTTTTCCACGCAATATGGAGCAAGCACGCAAACTTGATGAAGCTCTCAATGCAGCTGATATGAAACTTGACTATG
>CAYJHE010000076.1:0-3006 GCA_964369675.1 uncultured Desulfovibrionaceae bacterium
TTGCGAAAAAGTTTTAAGCTTCGCTTAAATACTGTTTCGCTTTAAAAATTTAAGTCTAAGCTTTTCAGTAAATTTAATCTACGAACAATAATCAATCTTCCATGTTCACTTCGTTCACATGTTTTTAGAGTAATTAAATCAGAATATATCAACTTGTGCCAAACACTTAGTTTTTTAAGAATATTTTTTCACACATGTTTTTTAAGGAAAGGGGGAGCTTGAGGGGGAAAACCTCGTTTTTTTGAAAAAAACGTGGTTTTCCCCCTCAAAAAATCACATTCAAATAAAAATCTCTAGTCCTGATAAGGTGACATGTCTCGCAATGTCTGTACAATGCCAGGTAATACATCTAAAACTTTTTTCACATCTGCATAGGTATTATAGCGTGAGAAAGAAAAGCGTAAAGAGCCGTGTGCGTAATTGTAAGGAACGCCCATTGCGCGTAAAACATGCGAAGGTTCAAGTGAGCCAGAAGTACAAGCAGAACCTGAAGAAGCGCATATACCGTGCATATTGAGCATAAGTAAAAGTGCTTCACCTTCGATATTTTTAATAGAAATATTACTTGTATTTGGTAGGCGATGTTCTTTATCGCCATTGATTTTAATACTAGGTATAGTTTCTAAAAGTCCTTTTTCAAGCATGTCTCTGAGACGAGCCATTTCGCCTTTTTCTGTGTTCATAGCTTCTTGCGCCATTTCACAGGCTTTTCCTAGTCCAATAATATAGGGCACATTTTCTGTACCTGCTCTTTTGCTAAATTCTTGATGACCGCCAACAAGCAAAGGCCTGAAAGGAATGCCCTTTCTTACATAGAGCACACCAATACCTTTTGGCGCGTGTATTTTATGTCCTGAAAGAGCAAGAAAATCTATTTTTGTTTCTTGTAAGTCAATTATTTGCTTTCCTATGGCTTGCACAGCATCAACATGGAAAAGCACATTATATTGCTTTAATATTTCAGAAATTCGTGCGATAGGGAAGATAGTGCCAGTTTCATTGTTTGCATACATCATGGAAACAAGGGCAATATCTTGCGCGTTTTTCTTGATGAAATCCTCAAACTCTTCTACATTGATTTGCCCTTCTTCATCGACATTAAGCCACACAACTTGCTTACCTTTTTGCTCTAATTCTTGCGCAGCATGTAAAACAGCAGAATGCTCTACTCTTGTTGTTATATAGATATGCTTATTTGGCTGAGTTATATAGGCAGAATGAAAGGCTGTATTATCACTTTCAGTACCGCAGGAAGTGAAGATGATTTCTTCAGGATGCGCATTTAAAAGTGTGGCAACCTGCTCACGAGCAGTATCTATATATTTTTTCATCTGCCCGCCAAAGTGGTGCATAGATGAAGCATTGCCGTAAAGGTCAGTGAAGGCAGGCATCATGACTTCAAGAACTTCGGGGGCAACTTTTGTTGTTGCATTATTGTCTAAATAAATGGTTGGTGCGCTGTGCATAGTTTAGCTCCTTAAACACGCTTCATTCAATTTGGAGAAAAGGGAAGAAAAGACAAAAAGACATTAAATCCTAGGCTTCTACTACTACAATATTCTCTTCCACTTGCTCTTTTAGAGTTTTTTCAATGAAGTTTTTCAAAGTAAGGTGTGAAGCACGGCAAGAAGAACACTTTCCGCGTAAGGCAACAACAACCTTTGTTCCGTCTATATCAATAAGTTCAATATCGCCACCATCTTGTAATAAGCGTGGACGTATTGTAGTTTCAATGGCTTGTGTGACCTTTTGCATGCGCTGAATATTGGTCATTTTTGAACTTTGCAATGGCTTTAGCTCAAATTGTGAAGGGCTTGCATTGCCTTCGCTGACAATGATTTCTTCAATCTTGCCCTTACATTGCCCACACGCACCGCCTGCCTTTGTGTAATTAGTGACTTCGGCAACTGTTTTTAAACCATTTTCGCGCACAGCTTTTCTGATTTGCTCTTCTGTGACACCATAGCATTTACACACTAATGGAGAATGGTCTTCAGCATGCACAAGAGGCGGAAGACCTTTATAATCGCGAATAGCAGCTACAAGTGCTTCTTCGCCCATAACAGAACAGTGCATTTTTTCAGGTGGTAAACCGCCTAATTGTTCGGCTATTTGCTGATTTGTGATTTGTGCTGCCTCATCAACAGAAAGACCTTTAATCATTTCAGTCAAGATAGAGGAGGAAGCAATGGCTGATGCACAACCAAAGGTTTGAAACTTTGCGTCTGTGATGATGTCATTTTCTATTTTGAGATAGAGCTTGAGCGCATCTCCGCATGCTAGACTTCCGACTTCGCCGACCGCACTTGGGTTTTCCATTACACCCACATTTCTTGGGTTGAGAAAATAATCATGAACTTTTTCAGTATATTCCCACATCTTTCCGCTCCTAACTATCTATATTGTGCCATTTCTTCTTGGTATTCTTTTGGTACGTCATAGCCAAGCGATAAGGCTTTATCCATAGCTTTTAATGCGTCTTCTGTTTTGCCTAATTCCATCTGCGCTAGGGAAACATTTTGCCATGCAGGCGCAAAGGAAGGTTGTAAACGAAGTGCTTCATTAGCAATTTTGAGTGAAGTCTCTGCATCGTCTGCCATAAGATGCGCAGAAGAAAGAGTTGTTAAAGCTTGCACAAGATTTGGATCCCACTTAAGAGCCTTGTTTAATGCTTGAATTGCTTTATCAACTTCGCCCATTTGTAAGTAAGCAAAACCCATATTGGCTTGAGCTATAGCAAATTTAGGACGGCAATTCTTTGCTTCTTCATTATAGCGAAGACAGCCTTCATAGTCGTTTCTGTGTAAGCAAATTCCGCCTAATTGAACATAGGCTTCTGCTAAACGTGTAGATTGTCTTACTGCTTCTAAAAATGAAGATTCGGCAGCGTCTATATCGCCCACGGATAGCATGGCTACACCAAGATTGTAGTGGTGATTTGCGCATATAGGAGTTGCTTCAATTTCAGCTTGAAGGTCTGCTATGTATTCATTTATGTCATCGTAT
>CAYJHE010000076.1:3106-11265 GCA_964369675.1 uncultured Desulfovibrionaceae bacterium
TCATCTTCGTTAGCAACATGTCCACTTTTCGCAAGTAAGCGGTAGTACCAAACAGCAAATTCAAACATACCTAAATGTTTTTCGTCCTTGTTAATAAGGTGTAAAGCCATTTCTAAGGCACCTGTTTCAAAGGCTTGTCCTGTTTCATAACCTGGAATTATTTTTTTATTCTTCATTGCTTTGTTAAATTCAAAAATAAGTTGCTGACATGAACGTCCTGTTACATCAACTCTTAATTCCATGGGGTCATTTGGTTTAGGAAAAGGATCCCAATTTTCATAACCTATTCTGTCGATAAATTTACGCCTACGCGGAGACATGCTATCGTATAATTGTTTTTTATTATCCTCTTGCTCTTTTGTGAGTTCTTGAGGAGTGCCGTCACGGTAGACTGATGCTGGAATGTGTAGTGCCATTACTTTACCCCTAACCAAGTTTTGTCAATATTGTGTAGAATCACTGAAGAGAGGGGGAGATATACTTTATATAACTCGCTATAGGAAGACTTCAATTCTTTTTGTAATTTGAAAGATAATGTCGCTAATTTATCTTGAAAAGCAGAAAGATGCACAGTTGGGTAAGATTTTTTTGCTTCAAAGCCAGATTCTACACAGGCATGCACCTTGCCTTGTATGGCAGTAGGGATACCGTAGAGTCTGCAAGTGATTGGTCTGTCGTCGTATAACAAACAAGAGTCTTCAACTCCAAGTAGAGGACAGCGGATTTGCAACTTTGCTGCTTCTTCAAGTATAGAAGCTTGCGTATGCCCTTCTTGATGTAGCTTATTGAAACGCTTTTTTTCTTTGACTAAGGTACGTTCGGCATAAGAAGCTTGAGTTGCTATTGCTGAACGAAGACCTCCATAAGGAATTTTTTTCTTAAAAGCAGTTTGAAGAGCTATTGCTTCAACCACACTTAAATCAAAGGGTGAATGGCAACAAGAAATACAGCCGTCATGACACTTTACTTCATGCGGAAATTCTTCTTGTACCTTTGCGTAGGTATTATCTGCAAGCTTTACTAATTCGTAGTATTCTTGCAGTGCATTGTCTATTATTTCTTGCATATATTCCCAGTCTTTTTTTATACATAGCCATTGACAAAGTCTTTGACCTGCATCACACTTTTGCCATTTGGTTTTATTTTTTCAATTGCGTAAGCTTTATCATTGTCCTTGCAGGCGATGATAAGGCAGTCTTTTTCGGCTTTTAATATGCTTCCTGCTTTCAGAGAAGCTTCTTTTTGAAAATCAACAACCTTGCCTTGTAAAATTTGTGCAGTAATGAGACCTTTCTTTGTTTCAAGTTCCGCTCTTGGCGTAAGAAGGGCACGCACTTTTCTGTCTACTTCAATAGCTGAAACATTCCAGTCAAGAATATATTCTTCTTTCAATATCTTTTGTGCATAGGTGGCAAGTTCGTGATTTTGTTTAATAAAGGCAGCTCTAAGTTCAAAGATTTGCTTGAGTGCTGAAAGCATAAGCTTTGCGCCGATGTCGGCTAAGGAATCAAAAAGACTTTGGCTTGTGTCATTATTTTCAATTTTAATAGCTTGCTGTATAAGCATATCACCAGTATCAAGCCCCTTTTCCATGCGCATAATAGTTATGCCTGTGTGCTTATCGCCAGCTAATAAACCGCGTTGTATAGGGGCTGCACCACGCCATTGTGGCAAGAGTGAAGCATGCACATTATAAGCACCGTGACTAGGAATTGAAAGCACGCTCTCAGGGAGAATCAAGCCATAGGCAGCAACAACCAAGACATCAGGCTTTAGTGCCGCAAGCATGTCTATGTCTTCTTGTGATTTAAAATTTAATGGTTGGTATACTTCTATACCTAGCTCTTCGGCTTTTTGCTTAACAGCAGGAGCTTGAAGTTTATTACCTCTGCCAGCGGGCTTGTCAGGTTGACAATAAGCCGCAATAACAGAAGCATTCACCTCAAGGCTATTTTTGTGTAGGTATTCAAGGATAACACTTGAAAATTCAGGTGTTCCCATAAAAACAATTCTTTTCATGACGAGCTAACCACTTTTATTTCACATAAATCAATCAAATATAAGTAGCAAAAGCACTATTTTTTGTCAACAAACACTTTTGTTCCAATATGTGAATATTTCTCTTAACTTGTTATAATGAATTGTTTTTTAAAATTGCATTTTGTAACAAAATTTCAAGAAGCTCGCCAAACGAAATACCAATTGCCGCAGCCTCTTGCGGCACAAGACTTTTAGGTGTCATGCCTGGAATGGTGTTTGTTTCGAGAATAAAGAGTTCTTCTTTGTTTGAATAGATAAAATCAGAACGGCTGTAAGAGCTTAATCCAAGTGCTTTGTGAGCGCGCAAAGCTCTTGATTGAATTTCTTCTATAAGTTCTTGTGCAAGAGGGGCAGGGCAGATTTCTTCTGCGCCGTCTTTTGCGTATTTATTGTGGTAGTCGAAAAAAGTGTCGTCCTTTGGCTTTATCAAAACAGGCGGAAGAGCTTGCAATTTTCCTTGCATTTCAAGCACGCCGCAAGTGAGCTCAATGCCTTGAATCATAGGTTCAACTATCACTTCTAAGTTCTTGTCAAAAAGAGTATTTAATTCTTTGTGTAATTGCTCTTCATTTTCAATCTTTGCCATGTTAATGCTTGAACCGCCAAGATTTGACTTGATAAAAAGAGGATAGTCAAAGTCTGGCTTCCATGATTCAGCTGGTCTCACAGGGAGAAAATGCCAATCAGCTGTATTTATGTCTGCATTTCTAAACACTTGCTTTGCTGCCGCTTTATGTAAGGCAAGAAGAGATGATGAGGCACTTGAACCTTGATAGGCACAGCCAGCGCGCTCAAGCATAGCTTGAATAATGCCGTCTTCACCAGGTGAACCGTGCAGATTAATAAAGGTCACATCATGTTCTTTTGCAAGCACAATAAGCTTGTCAAAATCTTGCACAGGGTCACAGAGAGTGACATTATGCCCCCTTTCTTCTAGGGCAGCTTTAATGCCCTTTGCTCCGCTTAAAGAAACCTCAGCTTCGGGCGACCAAGAGCCCGCTAATAAGAGTACACGCATTTAAATCAAACTCCATTTTTTTACTCAAGCAAAGTTCCATTTTCTTTGCCTGATCGAAATTTATTTGTATATTTTTTCTTATTTCTTCAGTTGTGGCATATCTTTCAAAAAGATCAGAAAACCTTTTATCTAGGCTGACAATATTGTCGTGCATAACCCTTTTATCTGCATAAGCTATAATAAGAGGTGGATGCAAGATATTATTTTCCAAAGATAAAATGCCTTCTTCCCAAGGCCAAATAACGTGATGCAATACACAAGAAGCAAGCAAGAAATCATTTGTTTCCATGCGTATAATACTTGAGCCTATTTGCTGATGACTGCCACCATTTCGCACAGTCCATGTTTTTGCAATGTCGTGCAACATGCCTGCTGCGTAGACAAAGTCTTCATTCACACTATTTGGGCATACTTCATTTATACGTCTTGCCATTGCGCGAGCAAATTCGGCAACAAGCTCTGAATGCGCCCTGATATTTTGAAGCATTCCGTACTTGTCCCATAATGCGACACATTGTTCCTTGTTTGGAACAGTTCGGATTTTCCAGTCTACTTCAAGTTGTGGGTAGGAATTTTCAAGTATGCTCATAGAATGACCTTAATCTATTTCTTCTTTGCAAAATTTTCTTCAATTACAGTGAGTGCTTTTTTCACTAAAGTCAAGTCAGCTTGTGTGCCCATATGCCCAATTCTGAAAATTTTATTGTGCAATGAGCCAAAAGACCCACCTATAAAAAGTCCATTCTCTCTTGCAATTGTTTGCATTTGGCTAAAGTCCATCAATAGATGTTCTGGAATATAGACAGCTGTGACAGTAGGAGAAGAAATTGCTCCTTCTTTTGGAAAAAGTTTTAATCCCATTTCCTTGATAGCTTGCTGACAATAAAGTGATACTTCTTCATGTCTTTTAAAGACATTTTCAAATCCCTCAATTTCCATTGACTTTATAGCTGCTTCAAGAGCAAAAATGCCAGTAGAATTAGGTGTGTAAGGGTATTTTTGCGCATCATAGCCAATGTTCATAAAAGGCTTTAATGCTTCATAACCTACATAGTTAACCTTTTCAATATATTCCCATGCTTTTGGGCTAATGGCAAGTATAGACATATCAGGAGGGCAGGAAAAACATTTTTGTGAGCCACCAAGAAGTATGTCTATATTGCATTCATCAGCATTGATGGCTGCTCCGCCCATGCTTGCAACAGCGTCAACAACAAAAAGAGGCACATTTTTTTTCTTTTTTAATGCGCCTATATATTCAAGTGGATTTAATGTGCCTGAAGGTGTTTCACAGTGCACAAGTGTTATCATTGTGGGTTTAAATTCATCAATAGCTTTTTCAATTTCAGCTAAGTGGCTTTCATTTATTGTTTCATCGTATGGATACGACAAAAGACGGGCTTTTGCACCAATAGCATTTGCCATGTCTGCAAATCCGTCTCCAAAAATTCCTGTGCCTATAGCAAGCACTCTGTCTTCAGCTTGTAGGGTAGATTTTAAAGCTGCCCATAATGCGAGCATGCCTTCGCCCGTTGCAAGAACAACGTCATTCTTTGTTCCAGACATTTTTTGAACTGAAGTACACACATATTCGTATGCTTCAGAAAATCTTTTATCGTAGCGAGCAGGATAGTAATCTCTTGAAAGCGCCTTTAACGCTTCAACATGAATGCTCACAGGGCCTGGGTACATGGGTGCGCATGTATACATTAATCCTCCATTACTTTATGGAGAATATTTTTCCAAAAAAAAGGAATTATGCTACCATAAAATATAAATCAAAAAAGACATTGTGATAAGCATAAAACAAATACAATACTGTATTGTCGCTGCAAAAGAAAGAATTACATTATTTTTTTTCATTTGAAAAGCCTTTAATTTAGCATGTTAAAATCTTGACACTAGGTATAAAAAAGATACAAATGTCGTATAATATAATAATAACAGATACTTAGAAAAATAAAAACTTGGGCATAACAAAAGCGAGCCATAAGATACGGCTCGCAAGTCAGTTAGGGCATAGACATAGACTGAGTATGTACAGAATATTCTTAAGAATTACCTGCATATAGTTGTTTTTTCTCATAAGTATTCCGACACCGAATGCCAGCTGCAGAGTCGGAATACTTTGGAGGGTAACTTTGCCAGCAATAATGCTAACAAAACTATAGAGATACTCTTTTGAGTACATTCTTCTAATGTGTTATGGCGATTTTGTGCGCAAAAGCTCTTTGTGAAAAATGCTTTTCACTGTTTTTGTGTGGAAATAATTCCACAGCCTTAGCTTGCGCAAGTTTAATCCCCTAGCTTACTCTTTTTTGGCGATGTCAAATGGCGATGCCAAAGAGTGAGAGCGTAAATTAGAATGCAGTGCTCTTTTGGAGTCTGTCTACTTACTGAATGTGCTCTAAAAGCTCACGAGCTTGTTCTTGAGTAGGATCTTCAATAAGGGCCTTCTTCAAGTGCTCAGCAGCTTCGTTGTTTTTGTCTAATGAAATTAAGCAGCCAGCCAATGTGATGCGGCTACTTTGGCTTTCATCAACTTCTACAGCACGTTCTAAAATAGGAAGTAATGCTTCCACGCGGTTTAACATATAACCTAAGCGTACAATACATGATAAGGAAACCATGTTGCTTTGGTTTAGTGAAAGCGCTTCCTCAAATTTGTTAAAAGCTTCTTCATTTTTACCTTGCTCCATCAAAACAAGACCAATGCCTGTGAGCGGTTTGTCGCCATACTCAACTTCGCATGCTTTTTCATAATGCGATAAAGCTTTGTCTAATTCGTTTTGTTGAATAGCAATAGTTGCCAATCCTAGATAAGGCGCAGAATATTCTGGCTTTGACTCTGCAGCTTTCACATAATAGCCTTCGGCCTTTTCTAGTTCACCCATGAATAAATAACATTCACCAAGTTCTTTGTTGATTTCATAATCAAAATGATTGCTCATGATTTTCCCTCCAAGAAAAATAGTAGAAAATATAAAAAGTGGCATACTTTTTATTTGCCTATATCGAGCAGCTAGTCTCGATGAATTACTTTAAGCAATGAACGTGCCAAAGATGAAATATATAATTATTTTATGGTTTTATCTTTTATAACTTAATTCTTTCTAAATAAAAGGGGAAAATTAAGCCTTTTTACAAGTTGGCTTTTTGACAGTATTTAAGGGATTAAGTGAAAAATTTTCCACATAAAAAATCTAAAAATTTTTAAGGATTTATTTATACTTTCTTTTGACAAAAGTTCAAATTTTTTGTAAAAAAGTATTAAGACATTTCTAAAGTATTGAGATGTGTTTAAAATCGCCTTAAAAACAAGTCTTTATTTTAAAATAGGTACTTCTTATGCAAAAACCACTTCTTTGCCCAAAGTGTTCAGCAATAGTCAAAAAGCACGACAATCCCTATCCAACTGCAGATGTTATCATCTATGATGAAGATAAGGGCATTGTGCTTATTGAAAGATCAAATATTCCCTTAGGCTTTGCCATACCTGGAGGCTTTGTTGATGTGGGTGAGAGCGTAGAAGAGGCAGCAGTGAGGGAAATGAAGGAAGAAACGAATTTAGATGTCGAGCTTTTAGGCATTCTTGGTGTCTATTCAAAGCCAGACAGAGACCCACGTTTCCACACGATGACAGTTTGCTATGCCGCAAAAGCAAAAGATAGCTCATTATTGAAGGCTGGTGACGATGCAAAAAAAGCAAGTTTTTATAAATTAGATGAACTTCCAGAAAAACTTTGCTTTGACCACGCAAAAATGATTGAAGATTTCAAAGATTATTTACAAAACAAAAGAAGTCTTTGTCCTGTATAGAAAAAAATGTAACTATTTAATTTTATTGAGATTTATAAAAAATAATTTATAAAATAAGGAGAAGGACTTCTTTTTAGGAAAAAGTTTTTAAAAAAAGTCTAGAAAAACTCTTGTCTTTTTTCGTCAACTGTGTTAACAAGGAATTGTTATTGCTTGATTTTATTTTTCTTTGTAAAGAAATACAAAGAATTACAAAATAAAAGGATAAAAATTCCTAAAAAAAGGAAACGATATGCCACAGGTAGCTGCTCGAATTAATAGTGAACAAGAAAAATGGTTGAAGGATTATTTCCGCACAAAAAGTGCCGGTGCTGAATTTATATTGCCATGGGCTGTAGATATTTTTTTCAGGGCAATAGGTTCCATCAAGCAAAACTTTTCATCAGCAGAGCTTAAAACCATAGTTGCTGTGCATAAAGATTTGCGCCTTGCGCCTGAGCAAACAAGACTTTCCTATCTTTTGCTCAGAGTTTCAGATGCGTGTGAATTGAATAATTTACACGAAAAATACTCATGCTCGCGCTCTTCGCTTGAAACAAAGCTTAAAAAGCTTGACGACACACAAGTAACTGCGCTCATGATTTGGGCTTCGGCTTTTTGGGTAAGCCGCTCTGTTTCAGCCGATGATTTAGATGCCTACATCAAAGAGTATTAAGTCGGTACATGCCTATACATATTGAATTTAAAGGCTTGTGGCATAAAATGCCCCTCACAAAAAAGGAATGCCAGCTTTTTTTTGAGCATATTTGCGCTGTGCACAATATTGACGACTGCGCAGTAGAAATTTTAATCTGTGACGATAAAGACAGCAGAAAATTAAATAAAGAATATTTAAACTCTAATTCGCCTACAAATGTCCTCTCCTTTCAAGCCGAAAATGAGACAGAAAACGTGACAGAAAGGGAAAGCGATGACGAAATAGAGTGTTTTTTAGGCTCTCTTGCTCTGAGTGTGGAAACACTAGAACGAGAGGCTTTTTTATATGGGCAGGAAAAAAAGTCCTACGCAAAACAGCTTCTTGTGCACGGCTTTGCACACTTACTTGGATACGACCATTCAGAAGAAATGGAGTTGTTTTGTATAAGTGTTTTGGAGTAAAAAAAGCCTTATTTTGGCTCGCTAGCATCGTTATAGAAAATTTTTCTTTCCGTCATTTAGGTCTCACTAAACTCCGTCAAGAAAAATTTCCTATGCCTTGCTATCAAACCAAACTAAGACTTTTTGTTTGTACGAATCCATGCCTTTTTAAAATTAAGATTTTGAGCACCTTCTCTTCCCCCCC
>CAYJHE010000077.1:0-11112 GCA_964369675.1 uncultured Desulfovibrionaceae bacterium
CCAGCAATTTTACAAGATATATTATGCCCAGCTTCGTCTGTGAGAGTGATGTTTTTGACGAGTGTACCTTGTTTGACGGGATTTGATGCGCCTTTAACTTTTAAGTCTTTGATGACAACAACAGAGTCGCCATTTTGTAAAACTGTGCCATTTACATCAACAACATGTAAAGACTCTTCATTTGCATTTTGGCTGTTTTCATTCCATTCATGTGAACATTCAGGGCACACATTATTCATACCGTCATTATAACAATAATCGCAATTACACTGCGGACATAGAATTGAATCAGACATGATAATACCTCATTAATAAAACTTTTTCAGAAGGGTAGTAAGATTGCTCTATTAAATTTTTCTTATAAAAAACATGTGAACGAAGTGAACATGCAGCTTACTCTTTCATCGTAGATTGATTTTCATAAAGCCAATACTCAATTTTTAAAGCGGAAAAGTATTTAAGCGAAGCTTAAAACTTTTCCGCAAATAAAAAAATAAAAAAACTGCTTTAGGCAGAGCCTTTTATGTTAACCGCGCATGTTCGGGTTTCCAAAGGGGGTGTGCCCCTTTGGTCGCCGAAGGCAAAAAGTACTCTTTACTCTAAGCCAAACTTCTTAGCAATAGCTTGAGCAGCTTTTCTGCCTGCGCCCATTGCTTGAATAACAGTTGCAGCACCTGTGACGATGTCGCCGCCTGCGTATACATTTGGTATAGAGGTTTCGTTAGTTTCAGCATCTGCAATGATATAATTTTTCTTGTTGAGAGCTAAATCAGGTGTAGCTTCAAGCAAGATTGGATTTGAACGTGTGCCTAAGGCAATGATTGCTAAATCTGTTTCAATTGTTTTCTTCTCGCCTGTAGCTTTTGGTGACCTTCTGCCTGAATCGTCAGGCTCGCCAAGCTCCATGCAAGCAAGTTCAACTGATGTGAGCTTTGAGTGCTCATCGGCAAAGAATTGTACAGGTGAAACAAGTTCAATGATTTCAACGCCTTCTTCGAGTGCGTGTTCAATTTCTTCGTGACGTGCAGGCATTTCTGCCTTTGTTCTGCGGTAGACTAAGCTTACCTTTTCAGCACCTAAACGTATAGCTGTTCTTGCGGCATCCATTGCCACGTTACCAGCGCCAAAAACAGTTACATGCTTAGCAAGCCATGTTGGAGTGTCGTATTCTGGGAAGGAATAAGCACGTCCAAGGTTAGCACGAGTGAGGTATTCATTTGCTGAGAAAACGCCAAGGCTGTTTTCGCCTGGAATATCAAAGAAGACAGGCAAACCTGCGCCAACTCCGATGAATACAGCATCATAGCCTTCTTCAAACAAGCCGTCTATGGTGACAGTTCTGCCTGCAACCCAGTTTGTTTTGATGTCAACACCAAGTTGATGTAAACCAGCTAATTCTTTTGCAACCAAGGATTTTGGAAGTCTAAATTCAGGAATACCGTAGATGAGCACGCCGCCAGCTTCGTGTAAGGCTTCGTAAATAGTAACATCTGCGCATTTTGCAGCTAAATAGCCTGCGCAAGTAAGTGAAGCAGGACCTGAGCCAAAACATGCAACTTTTACTGGCTTGACAGGCGGCTTTGTGCAATCTGTGAGATTGTTGTCTAAAGCATAGTCAGCAACAAATCTTTCCAATCTACCAATGGCAACAGCTTCGCCTTTTACACCAAGTATACATTCGCCTTCACATTGGTTTTCTTGCGGGCACACACGTCCGCACACAGCAGGAAGGGCATTTGTAGTTTTGATAATGTCGTAAGCTTCTTTGAAATTGCCTAAAGCTATTTGTTCGATAAATTCAGGAATACGAACTTCAACAGCACAACCTACTCTGCACTTTGGCTTCTTGCACTGTATACATCTTGTTGCTTCTTCCATTGCCATTTGCTTTGTGTAGCCCGTTGCCACTTCAGAAAAGTTTTTTCTGCGTACTAATGGGTCTTGGCAAGGCATTTCTCTGCGTGGTATTTTATTTCCTTTGAGGACTTTATCTTTATTTTCCATGACATGTACACCTATGTTGTTCGAGTGATGTTTTTTCTTGGTCTGCAAAAGAACGTAAACGGAAGGAAAGTTCATTGAAGTCAACTTGATGCCCGTCAAATTCTGGCCCGTCAACACAAGTAAACTTTGTCTCATTATTCACAGTTACTCTGCACGCACCGCACATACCAATACCATCAACCATTAAAGAGTTGAGTGATACAACAGTTGGAACATTATATGGCTTTGTGACTTCTGCAACAGCCTTCATCATAGGCACAGGCCCAATAGAAATGACTTCATGTACAGGCTTTCCAGCTTCTAAATAAGCTTTTAACGGGTCTGTAACAATGCCCTCAATACCAAAAGAGCCGTCATTTGTAGAAACAAGAACTTCATCACAGAAGAGTGAAAGTTCGTCATAAAATAATAATAAATCTTTATTTCGCGCGCCTATACATGCAATAACATAATTGCCTGCTTCCTTATTGCCTTTAGCAATGTGGTGCATAGCAGCAACACCTGTTCCGCCCCCAACGCAGATAACAGGTTTGTCACTTTTTTCAATGTGTGTAGCCTTTCCAAGCGGACCGCAAACATCTAAAATTTCATCGCCTTCTTTAAGATCTTCCAAAACCTGTGTTGACTTACCCATTACAAGGTAAACTATTGTGATAGTTCCCTTTTCTAAGTCTTTGTCAGCAATGGTTAAAGGAATTCGCTCACCTTTTTCAGTCATCCTTAGCATAACAAAGTGCCCTGGTTTTGCTGTTTTAGCGATGTGTGGCGCATCAAGTACAAGCTGGCTTGTACGACCCGGAATAAGCTCTTTTTTTAAAAGAATTTTCGTTCCCATCGAAATACTCCGTGTATCAATTATTTTAATAATGCTTTAAAATAGCTGATACAAATAAAAATTGTAAAAAAAATACCTTATATAAAGGTTCCTACAGCCTTTAGATAAGACGAGATTAAATAAAAAGATTTTCTTTTCACTCAAATTCCGCTTGATTTTATTTCAACTTCAGAATAAAGTAAAGAAAAATATATACTTTTTTATGAGCTTGACATGCTTTCAGGCGATAAAGTATTAGCTATTTTTATTAAATTTTGGAGGAATTATGGACTTTTTATTCTTTTTTCTTGGCTTAGCGGCTGTTCTTGGTGGACTTTACCATATTAAAAAAAATAATCCCAATCAGGATAATCACTAGAAACACATTTTAGTAGCTTGAATATAATCATTGGCATAAGGTGTATACTCTTATATAAAGTATACACTTTTTTAAACAAATACAGTCTAAAAGGAAAAAAAAATGAGCGATAACATATTAATTATCGGTGGAGTTGCACTTGGACCAAAAGCAGCAGCTCGTTGTAAAAGAGCTAATCCAAAAGCAAAAGTAACTATGATTGACCAAGACGACATCATTTCTTATGGTGGTTGCGGAATACCTTATTATATTTCTGGCGATGTTCCAACTATTGAAGGTCTTCGTATGACAACTGCGCATGTTTTGCGTGACCCAAAATTCTTTGAAGAAGTAAAGGGTGTTGATGCAAGAATTGGTATAAAAGCTCTTAAAATCGAGAGAGATGAGAAAAAAGTTTTAGTGGAAAATGTTCGCACCAAAGAACAAGAGTACCTTTCATACGATAAATTAGTTATTGCTACAGGCGCATCTGCTCGCCCATTACCTGTTGAAGGTGCAGATTTAGAAAATGTTATGGGTGTAACAAATATTCACGAAGCACTTAAATTAAACGAACTTTGTGCAAGTGGGCAGATTAAAAATGCTGTTGTTGTGGGCGCAGGCTTTATTGGACTTGAAGTTGCTGTTGCTTTTGCTGATATGTGGGGCATCAACACTACTGTTGTTGAATTTTTCGATCAAGTTCTTCCTGCTGTTTCTAATGAGCATTCAGCAAGAATTGCCGAAGAAGACTTGAAAAAACTAGACATCAATCTTGCTTTAAACGAAAAAGTTCAAAAACTTGAAGGAAAAGACGGCAAGGTTTGTGCTGTAGTTACCGATAAGCAAAGAATTGAAGCTGACCTTGTTATCACTTCTATTGGTTTTGTTCCAAATTCCGAACTTGCAAAAGACTGCGGTTTAGATTTAGCTCCAAATGGCGCTATTATAGTTGATAAGTTTATGCGCACTAAAGACGAAAACATCTATTCAGGCGGCGACTGCTGTTCTGTGAAGAATATTATCACGAATAAAGACGGCTATATTCCACTTGGCTCAATGGCAAATAGGCAGGGCAGGGTTATTGGTTCTAACTTAGCAGGAAAGTCAGATACTTTTGAAGGCTATGTTGGCACTTGGTGCGTGAAACTGAACGAACTTTCCTTTGCTGGAGTTGGTCTTACCCTAGCTGCTGCTCAAAAAGAAGGCTTTGATGCAATTTGTATTACAACCGAAGGCACTGACCATGCGCACTTCTATCCTGATGCTGTTATGACAAATATGCAGATGGTTGTTGAAAAAAAATCAAGAAAAATCTTAGGTTTCCAAGCTTCATCTACAAATGCAGATGCAGTGAAAGCGCGTGTTGATGCTGTTGCTGTTTTAATGCAATATGCTGATCTCACAGTAGAAAAACTCTCAAATGCTGAAATTGCATACGCACCGCCATTTGCTTCTGCTATGGATATTATAAACACAGCAGCAAATGTTGCGGATAATGTTTTAGATGAAAGATTTGAAGCTATTGACCCTAATCAATTCGCTTCCATGTGGGAAGCTAAGGCAAATGACAATACATATTTTGTTGATATTCGCCCGCCGCATCCGCATGTTGTTGCCCTTCAAGAAAAATATCCAGACTACTGGCTTTCTATGCCACTTGAAGAATTACAAGTGCGCATGAAGGAAATTCCAAAGGATAGACCTCTTGCATTAGTTTGTTCAACAGGAACACGTTCTTATGAAACAATTGTAGTTCTTAAAGAACATGGCTATACTAATATAGTCGGTTCTGTTATGGGTGGTATGTCATCAGTTACAAAACGTGGGGATAATATAGCTTAATACTTGTTATGCTTTATTTTAAATGAAAAGCCTGTTCTTTTTACAATGAACAGGCTTTTTTGTTTTTATTTTCTTTGTTCTTGGCTTCGTGCATAGATTTTATCTTTTTATAAGCTTATTTTTTCTTCGTTTATAATTGGTTGCGCTCCCCGCGCGGGGCAAAGGAGGGTGCTAGGGTTGCACCCTCGTACCCTCTTTGCAAACTCCCGCCACCCGCTAGAATTGGCACAAAGTCGGCTTGACTGCCTTTGCGTGCAACAATGTCATTTCATTCTCTTCGTTCATAAAATGCCACCAGCACGCTTAATCTTCGAGCAAAATAGAAGCTGCGCCGACAAAAGGCATGTGCCAATTCTCTCTGCTCGACACGCACGTCTGCGAAGATAATGAGAGCGTAGCGAACAAAGGCTTTAGCGAGCGCAGTGAAAACCGCGTTTTTCACAAGTGAGGTTTCGTGCATGAAGTAGCCGAAACAAATAGTTTTGAGTCAAAAGGCATGTGCCAATTCTCTCAGCTCGACACGCGAGATTTTATAGCAGGATTTGGTTAAATGAAAAAAGAAGGCTGTGAAGATATGCCTTGTTAAGAACTTTGCCTTTAAGAATTCTATATGAAAAATTACTTTTTAAGGAGGGTGGGGAGTTTGAGGGGAGGGAAACTCATTTTTCTTAGAAAAATGCGGTTCCCTCCCCTCAATAAAACTATCTCTCTACACTACTTAAGCCAGATGTGAAAATAACACAGATGCGGCTTCGCGTAATTTGTACTTCTGAATTTTACCTGATGCTGTCATTGGGTAGCTATCTACAATGCTCACATGGCGAGGTATTTTATGCCATGCAATTTTTCCACGACAAAATTCGCGGATATCTTCTGTTCTCACTTCATAGTCAGGTTTTGTGATGATGAAAGCGCACACTTCTTCGCCGTACTTTCTTGAAGGCACACCAACGACTTGCACATCATAAATACCTGGCATCTTGAGTAAATATTCTTCAACTTCGCGTGGGTAGATGTTTTCACCGCCGCGCAATATCATATCCTTTAATCTGCCTGTGATGCGTAAATAGCCGTGCTCGTCTATTTCGCCTAAATCGCCTGAGTGAAGCCAGCCATCATTATCTATAGCGTGTGAACTTTCTTGAGGCATGTTGTAATAGCCTTTCATGACATTGTAGCCGCGACAACACACTTCGCCAGTTTGATTTGGCCCGAGTTTTTCGCCTGTTTCTGGGTCGAAAATTTCCACTTCTATTCCTGGCATTGCGCGCCCAACTGAACCGCAACGCCTTTCAATGGTTTCGTCTGTTTTTGTCATTGTCATAACAGGCGAACCTTCGGTAAGACCATAAGGAATAGTGATTTCGCGCATATTTAATTCTTCAAACACGCGGCGCATAAGCGGTTCTGGACAGACCGCGCCTGACATAATACCTGTTCTGAGCGAAGAATAATCAAACTTTGGAAAGAGTTTGTGTTCAAGAATAGAAAGATACATGCTTGGAACACCATAAACAGCAGTGCACTTTTCATGGTCGATAGCAGTCATAACAGCTACTGGAGAGAAGTTTTCAATAACAACCATGGTAGAAGCGTGTGAAACACAAGCTAAGACACCAAGCACACAGCCAAAACAATGGAATAAAGGCACAGGTATACATACCTTATCTTTGTGGCTGAGCTTTTGATTTTCACCTATCCAAAAACCGTTATTCAATATTCCTATATGCGTGAGCATAACGCCTTTAGGGAATCCTGTAGTTCCTGAAGTATATTGCATGTTTATTACATCAAAAGGATTGAGTGATTCCTGCCTTTTTATGTATTCTTCTTCTGAAATTTCAGCTGACTTATCCATGATTTCATTAATAGTATACATACCACGATGTTTTTCTTCACCTAAGAAAATGACACGCTTTAAATGCGGTAAGTCAGCTACTTTAAGCTCATTTCTAGCTTGTGTCTTAAGTTCTGGAATTATTGAATATATGGTGGAAACAAAGTCGTGATCGCGCACACCTTCAATAATACAAAGATTTTCAGTTTGTGATTGCTCAAGCAAATATTTGAGTTCAACATCTCTGTAGGAAGTATTTACAGTGATAAGAACCGCACCAATGCGCGCACTTGCGAACATGAGTGAAATCCATTGTGGCACATTGCTTGCCCAAATAGCGATTTTTTCGTTCTTTTTCACACCCATAGCCATAAGGCCCTTGGCAAGTTCATCAACCTCATCAGAAAGTTCTTGCCATGTAAGGCGGTGATCTCTGTCTGGATAGACAACTGCATCTTGATGAGGATATTGCTTGACGGCTTCAGCTAAAAGCTGGCCTAGAGTCTGTTCTTTTAATTTAAATTCCATTATGATTCCTTTATAGAATAATTTTTGCTATCAAAAAAAATGAGTATTTGATAGACAAACTTTTTGTCATAATACCCATTTTTTTTAAAATATCAATATAGATTGTAAATCGTTATAATATTATGCTTTTTTAAGCATGTGCCCCATCTTCTCTTTCTTGGTTTGTAGATAGCAGAGGTTTTGTGCTGATGGTGTATCTTCAATAGACACTCTTTCAACAATTTCAATTCCATAGCCTTCTAAACCTATGATTTTCTTTGGGTTATTTGTAAGCAATTTGAGTGACTTAACACCTAAGTCAACCAAGATTTGCGCACCAGAGCCATAGTCTCTGAGGTCAGGCTTAAATCCAAGCTTTTCGTTAGCCTGCACTGTGTCGTAGCCTTGTTCTTGTAATGCGTAAGCCTTTATTTTATTGGCTAGACCTATGCCTCTACCTTCTTGTCGCATATAAAGAATGACTCCGCGTCCTTCTTTTTCAATGACTTGCATTGCTTTTGCAAGTTGGTTGCCGCAATCGCAACGCAAAGAACCAAAAACATCGCCGGTTAGGCATTCGCTGTGAACGCGTGTGAGCACTGGTTCACCATTGGCAATATCGCCCTTGATAAGGGCAAGATGCGTTTTGCCATCATAGGCATTTTCATAAGCAATAACATCAAAATCGCCGTGACAAGTAGGCATTCTTGAGCTAGCTACTCTTTCAATTGCAACTTGACCTTTTTTCATTCTGTAACGAATAAGATCTTTTATGGTGACTATAGGTAGGTTGTGTTTTTTTGCAAATATTTCTAAATCTGACATGCGCGCCATTGTGCCGTCATCATTGATGATTTCACAAATAACAGCAGCTGGTTTCTTGCCTGCTAATTTAGCTAAGTCCACACTTCCTTCTGTTTGGCCTGCTCTGATGAGTACACCGCCATTTTGTGCGCGTAAAGGAAAAACATGACCAGGAGTAACAAGGTCGCTTGCTTTGGCATTATCAGCAACAGCCGCGGCAATTGTTGTTGCTCTGTCTTGAGCTGAAATGCCTGTAGTTACATTTTCTCTTGCTTCAATTGAAACAGTGAAATTTGTTCCAAATCGTGAACCATTTCTTGTTGCCATAAGGGGAAGTTCTAATTTATCGCAATATTCAGCATTCATAGGCAAGCAAATAAGGCCTCTACCATACATTGCCATGAAATTAATAGCTTCTGCAGTTGCATCTTCTGCGCAAATTGTTAGATCGCCTTCGTTTTCTCTGTCTTCATCGTCAACAAGAATATACATCTTGCCTTGCTTGATGTGTTCAATTGCTTCTTCAATAGGTGTAATCATTTTTTTCCCTTGGCAAAAGCCATTAAAAGCCCATTTCGCGTAAATATTCTTCGGTGATTTTAGAGCTTTTTTGTTCATTATTAGTGCTTATATAGTTAAACATTTTTGAATGTATATATTTACCTATAATATCGCTTTCAAAATTTATCACGCTTGAACTTTGCCAATATGCAGCTGTTGTCTGCTTCCATGTTTCAGGTATGATGTTCACTGAAAAAGAGAGTTCATCAAGAGTGGTCACGGTGAGACTTATGCCATCAACACAAACAGAACCTTGTGAAATAACAAGGCCTTGCATTTGTTTTGGAAGTTCAAATCTGACAATTTTTGAAGAAAGTTGTTCTTTGATTTCTAAAACCTTTATAGTGCAGTCTACATGCCCTGAAACAAGGTGGCCGCCAAGTCTGTCGCCAAGAGCTAAAGCTCTTTCAAGGTTGACAAGCGAGCCATTATTTAGCTTTCCTAAATTCGTAAGTTCAAGGGTTTTTGCAGAAGCATAGGCAGAAAATGAATGGCTATCAAAAGATTCCACAGTAAGGCAAACGCCGTTTACTGCGATAGATTCACCTATTTCAAGTTTAGAAAACATGTTTTGAGGCGCAAAAGTAAAGCGCGCTTCACTGCCTTTGTGCTGTATAGCGTCTACTTTTGCTTGTGTTTGTATTATTCCTGTAAACATAAATTTTATATAAGTATTATTTGTTAATTGTAAAGTGCTTTTGAAATAATTTCTATATCATTTCCAAGTTTTCTTAAAGAAAGTATATCGAACTTGATGACTTCGTCAAGTCTAACTATCTTAGCCCCCTCGACCACATTTAAGGCTTCACTGTCAGCAAAGAATATAGGCGCAATATATTGTCTGTATTCATCAACGCATTCAGCTTTTAAAAGTGAATAAGCTAATTGTGAACCTCCCTCACACAATATATAGGGAGCTTGCTCTTTTTCAAAAAGGATTTCGCATAAGCCTTTTAAATCCTTTGTATTATTTAAAGCATAAAGCTTAGCCCCCGCCTCAGTCAATTCTTTTGCATTAATTGACTTTATTTGTAATTCATTGGTCAAAAAAAGTGTTTCCTTTATTCTTTCAGTGAGCAAGTAATTATCTTTATTGTCTTTTAAAGAGGGAAGGGTATTTGTGATGACAGCTGCTCTAGGTTGTTTTTCGCATGCCACATCTCTTGCTGAGAGTTTTGGATTATCACGCACAAAGGTGCGGTTACCAACTAAAACAATACCATTTGCGCTTCCAACCTGTGCTCTTAATTCTGCAACTGCTTTTCTTGATTCTTCGCCAGTAATATAGGAAGACACACCTTCTTTTGTTGCAATCTTGCCATCAAAGCTTGTTGCCATCTTCAAAATCACATAAGGGCGTTTCTTTTCTACCCATGTAAGGTAATCACGAATGAGAAAATCGCATTCGTCTTTCATGAAATCTTCAATAACTTCAACACCATGTGCGCGTAAAAATTCCGCTCCTCCAGTAGCAACAGGATTTGGATCTCGCGAGCCAATAATGACCTTTGCAATGCCAGCTTCCAAAATAGCCTTTGTACAAGGCGGTGTTTTGCCTTGATGATTACATGGTTCAAGTGTCACAACAAGTGTTGCGCCCTTAGTTTCAATATTTTTAGAGCGTGCATTAACAAGGCAGTCAACTTCAGCATGGTCAGTGCCGTATTTTGCATGAAATCCTTCTGCAACGTGAAAAGCGTCATTAAAAAGTACCGCTCCAACTGTGGGATTTGGGGCTGTTTTATATCTGCCGTATTCAGCTATAGCAATTGCCCTTTTCATAGCTTCAGTGCACATGGCTTTTTCGTGTTCTGTCATACTATTTACCTACACAAGAGAAAAAGAAGTTTGAGGTTCAAATTCAATATAATTCATCACAATTCCAGCTTCTTTGAGCATTTCTTCTGCTAATTTATCAGGATAGGAATTTGAAATAAAAATTTCTTTAATGCCGCAATTAATAATCATTTTCGTACAAATTAAGCAGGGCTGCGTTGTGCAATATAAGCTTGCACCTTCCAAGCTTACGCCAGAATTTGCCGCCTGAATAATCACGTTTTGTTCAGCATGAAGTCCTCTGCATATTTCATGTCTCTCACCAGATGGAATATTCATTGCCACTCTAAGGCAGCCTCTTGTCATACAATGTTCAATATGTGCAGGTGTGCCATTATAGCCAGTAGCAAGTATGCGATTGTTCCTAACAGCTACAGCACCTACCTTTCTGCGTATGCAGGTAGACCTCTGCGCAACGGTATAGCATACTTGAAAAAAATAATCTTGCCAACTCGGTCTCAAGGTACACTCCTTTGTTTGAGGAAAGGGTCTTCGAGAGGGGGAACCGCATTTTTCTAAGAAAAATGAGTTTCCCCCTCTCGAGCT
>CAYJHE010000078.1:0-11034 GCA_964369675.1 uncultured Desulfovibrionaceae bacterium
TATTTATTTATTTTGCCTTCGGCGACCAAAGGAAATAATTTCCTTTGGAAACCTTGGCATGAGCGGTTAAAATAGAAGGCTCTGGCTAAAGCAGATTTTTTTATTTTTATTTGCGGAAAAGTTTTAAGCTTCGCTTAAATACTTTTCCGTTTTAAAATATTAACTTATTCGTACTTTGTTAATTTATTCTTATATATAAAGCTCAAGCGCCATGTTCACTTCGTTCACATGTAGTTTTATACTATTTGATAAACTTTATAAACGTCATCTGAACATAGTGAAGATGCTTCTCACACTTTCTTCGTAGACAAAAATTAACTTAAGGAAGAATACCACATTTTAAAGCGAAACAGTATTTAAGCGAACTTGAGAGCGAGGGTTTATCCCACGCGAACAAAGCTTTAGCGAGTGAAGCAAGAACCACGTTTCTTGCAAGCGAGGTTTCGTCCACAGAGTGGCGAAACAAATAGTTTAAAGACACTTTTTCGCAAATAAAAAAAAGAATAAAATGCTTTAGCCACTCACTAAGGCTTACACCGCGCAATGTCAAGGTTTCCAAAGGAAATTATTTCCTTTGGTCGCCGAAGGCAAAAAAAAAGGACTTCTCTATGAAAATAATAAATACTATGGAAATATCAAAACTTGGTTTTGGCGCGTGGGCTATAGGCGGTGTGCATTACGGAAGTGTTGCTATGGATGATATTTTTGCTGTTCTTGATGTGTACCGTGAGAAGGGCGGAAACTTTATTGACACAGCACAAAGTTATGGCGAGAGTGAAAAAGTTCTTGGCATGTACCTTAAAGAAAGAGATGCTACAAATTCTGTGATTATTGCGACAAAATCAGATGCTGGCGAAGAACTTAACTCTCTTGATAGGCTTGAAAAAGCAGTTTACGATTCACTTGAAAAACTGCAAAGAGAATATATAGACATTTACTATTTGCATAGTCCGCCGTCTGATGCAGCTGTGATGGATAAAGCTTTACATGTGCTTGAAAAGTTTAAAGCTCAGGGCATTATTAAGGCAATAGGCGCTTCAATTAAAGGTGTTGATGTGACTGATGATACTGTAAAGATGACAAAAGAGTATATTGATTCAAAAAGAGTAGACGTTATACAACTAGCCTATAGCATTTTTCGTCAAAAAAATGCGCAGATGTTTGACTATGCTTATGAAAATAATGTGGCAATTGTTGGCAGAACTTCACTTGAAAGCGGCTTTTTAACAGGAAAATTTCAGAAAAACAACGAATTTGTACAAAATGATCATAGAAACAGATGGGGAGAAAGAAAGAATTTCTTTGTTGAACATGCTGATGAATTGAAAGAACTCATGCTAAAAAACAATTGGGATAATTCACTTTTAAGCCTTTCTCTTCGCTTTGCCATTGTGCCAACAGCTATCACAAGCACCATTGTAGGCGCTAAAAATAAAGATCAAATGGAAGAAATCTTCACGGCTTTTGAAAAAATATCTTTGCAAAATGAGATTCTGTATGAACTCAAGAAAAAGTACGCACATTTAAACGATAATTTCAATACAAAATAATATCTAGGCTTTGCCAAAAACTCACAAGTGACGCTAAGAATCAACGATTAACCCTCGAGGGCACAAATTTCTCGACTAAAGCTTCAGAAGCCGACACAGCCTTCCTTGCTTAACATACAAAAAGACCACTTTTAAAGTGGTCTTTTTGTATGTTAAGCTCTTTCAAGAGCAAAGAAGCTTTTATCTTATTTATTAGCTTTGAGCTAATTTGCCGCACTTACTTCTGCTGCAGATGTGTTCTCTACAGCTTCAGTTTTTTTTGCTTTTCCTGCTTTTTCGAGAGCTTCTTCCTCTTGTTCTTTTTTGATAAGCATAGCGCAAACAGGCCCTGACCAAATAGTAGGCAAGATATAGAAGGTTACAGGAACAGCAGTAATAATCATAGATGCTTGAAGCGCGCCTATGCCGCCGTCACCAATAGCGATAAGCGCAGCTGACACAGCACCAAGAGCTACACCCCAGAAGATAACTGCCCATTTAGGCGGATTTTGCTTACCAGTTGTTGAAACAGCAATACTATATGTCACACCAGCACCTGTTGTTACAAGGAAAAGGCATACAAGCACAAGTGTTACAGGAATCATAAGCCATGTCCAAGGAAGCTGGCTAATAGAAGCTAATAGAGCTGAAGCATAACCATGGTCGGCCATTGGCTGAGCTATTGAACCAGGATTATTGAGTTCAAAGAAGAGAGTTCCGCCACCAAGCACGCTGAACCAGAAGTTTGTCAAAAGTGGTGAAATAATAGCAACACCAAGAACAAGTTCACGAATAGTACGTCCGCGTGAAATACGCGCTGCCAAGATAGACATAATTGGCGCGTATCCTACATACCAGCCCCAGAAGAATATTGTCCACCAAGAAGACCATACAGGGTCGTTTCTATTTAAGCTGAGGTTAAAGAAGTTTGTAAGATATGCTCCCATGCCTGACAAGAAAGAATCCATGATAAATTTACCAGGTCCGACAACTACCATAACAACAAGCACAAAGAGAGTAAGCCAAATATTTGCGCGTGAAAGACCTGCAATACCCTTATAAATTGGTGTTGCTGCTGTAATTGTATATACAGCTGTTACAGCCATGATAACAAATAATTGAGTAATAAAGGTTTCAGGAATTCCAAAAAGAGAATCTAAAGAAAAACTCAATTGCAAGGCTAAGAAGCCAATAGGCCCGATAGTTCCTGCTGCAATAGAAAGCACTGACATAGCGTCAACAGCTGTACCCCAAGGACCCATTACGCCCTTTTCGCCCATATAGAAATAAAGTAAAGAACGTGGTTGTAAAGGCATGCTTTTATGATAGCATGCATACATCAAGGCAATAGTTGCCAAGGTTCCAACAATAGCCCAAGCTAAAAAGCCCCAATGTAAGAATGCTTGTGACATAGCAGGCCCAATTGCTTCAATAGTAGAAGCTTCATAGCCATTATAAGAAGGCGGAATATTTAAAAAGTGCGTGATAGGTTCAGCAGCTGACCAGAAAACACCACCACCAGCTAAGAAGGTACAAAGAATAATACACAGCCAGCTAAAGAAGCTCATTTCAGGCTTATCTAATTTGCCTAATTTCACAGAACCAAGCGGAGAAACCATAAGTCCTAAAGCAACAAGAAAATAAGCGAGTAAGCCAAGTTGCCAAAGTGGCCCAAAGTAGTCACTACCAAAGACTCTTGAAGCTTCAACCGCAACTTGAACACTTTCTAAGTCTATCAAAGTCCATAAAGAGAAGAGAGTGAGTAAGCCACCGCTTAAAATAAAAACCCACTTATTCACATACATTTTTTCTTCATTATTTTCCATATCTTGTCTCCAATCATGCTCTTGTTCTACAAACAAAAGTATGCTTAATAATTATTTTTTACATTTTTTCCCAAAAGAGTTAATAAAGTTTTAATTATATATTCAATAGGTATTTTAATAAAATAACTATTTTATTTATTGTGTTTTTCTTGACGGCAAAATCAAGACTAAGGAGCTAATAAATATAAGTCCAAGTCCCATATAGCCAACCTGCGCTATTTGTTCGCCAAGAATAAGTATACCCCAAAGAGCAGCACAAAAAGGTTCTGTTATTGCAAGCGCGCCTGTGATATTAGCAGGTGTAGTACGCATTCCATAAAGAATTAAAAAGAATGCCATTGCTGCTGTCACAAGTCCTAGATTTAAAATCACCCCTATACCATGCCAAGTAAATACCCAGCCAAGCGGCTGACTAAGTACTATAGGCAAGAGTAAAAGTCCGCCAAGCAAAAGAACCACAGTCATTATTTCAAGAGAGCCATTTGTGTCTAAGGCAGGCTTAATGAGCACTACAAAAAGCCCATAACAAAAGCCTGCAAAAATAACAAGAAGAACCCCAAGAGGATCAAAACTGTATTGTGCGTTTGCACCTGAAAAACCAAGAGCGATTAAGCCAATAAGCATAACGCTTGTCGCTATATACCATATCTTTGTTGGACGTTCTTTCAAAAGAAGCCACGCAAAAATACCTACCACTATTGGCGATAAACCAACAGCAACAACTGTGCCCACTGCCACACCAACAAGCCTGCATGCAGCAAAGAAGGTAAGCTGAAAACCAACAAGCGAAAGTGTTGCAAGTATAAGCGGTTTTTTGGGAATTGTTTTAAAGTTAGGCGTCTTCTTTGTCAAAATTCCTACCAAAAGCAAGAATAAACCGCCAGTCAACATGCGCAATCCGCCTACAGCAAGAGAAGTCGCTTCCTCAGGCGCAAGGGCTTGCGTAAGACCTGTTGTGCTTGAGCAAAGATAGCCTAAAAAAACCCATAAGGCGCCTAAGTTTACTTTAGATGGTGTTTCAAGTGTCATACTCAACCTCTATGCAGAAAATTCTGCTATAGCTTCAATTTCTATAAGGCAACCAGGCACAAGTCCAGCTACTTCAACAGTTGCGCGAGCAGGTTTATGCCCATTAAGATGTTCACCATATACTTTATTGAATTCGCCAAAATCATCCCAATTCTTAAGATACACAGTGACTTTAACAATATTTTCTAACTTAAGATTTGCAGCAGCAAGTGTTTGCGCCAAGTTTTTCATAGTGCAATCAGTTTGTTCTGCTATATTCTTGCCAACAAGCTCGCCTGTAGCTGAGTCAAAAGGCACTTGCCCTGAAGTGTAAAGTAGATTGCCACTTCTTACTGCTTGTGAATAAGGGCCGTGCGGAGCTGGTCCATTAGGGTCATTAATAAATTGCATATTTTCCTCCAAAAATAATTTAGTCGTCGTAGGTAATAAGAAGAGCGTCAGCTATAGAAACTCCCTCTTCTGTGACAAAAACTGGATTAATATCAAGTTCTTTTATTTCATCTTTACACTTGGCAGCCATGTCCCCAATCTTCACTAAGAGCTTTGCAAAAGCATCTATATCACGAGGCGCAGAACCTCTATAGCCAGTGAGAAGAGGATAAGAAGCTAAAGACTTGAGAGCTTCTAAGGCTTGTTCTTGTGTGAAAGGTGCTGGTATCATGCAGACATCTTTGAATATTTCAACAAAAACACCGCCCATACCTGTCACAACCATAGGCCCAAAATCTTGGTCATTTGTGATACCTATAATCATTTCTGTGCCAGCTTTGAGCATTGGCTTTATAAGCACACCCTCGATTTTTGCACTAGGGCAAGCTTTTGAGCAAGATGCCATGATGGAATCAAAGGCAGATTTTAATTCTTCTTCGTTCTTGATATTCAGCTTTACACCGCCCACATCTGATTTATGCAAAATATCAGCTGAATGCACTTTCACTGAAAGAGGATAGCCAAGTTTCTTTGCTTTTTCTAGTGCTTCTTCTGCACTTGCAGCAATATCTTGCGCAGGAATAGGCACTTGGTATTTTTCTAAGAAGCAAAGACTTTCGTATTCGCTTTTAGCATTTGAGCCTGTGTTTAGCTTTGTAGGAATCGCGTTTTGCGCGTCAACATATTCAAAAGTAGCAAATTCTAAAATCTTACGCATAGCTTCGCAGCCATACATACTTGTTGATAAAAGAGGAACTCCACTTTTTTGAAGGTCAGCCAAACACTGCTTTGCTCTTGTATGTTCCATAAAAGGAAGCCAGAAAATAGGCTTAATCGCCTTGTCTTGACGCGCAATAGAAACAGCTTCAACCATATGTGTTATTGTATCGTCCCAGACTTCGGGAGTGATTGTGTAGGCAACACAAATAGCATCGACATTCGGGTCTTTTGAAATAACTTGTATGGCTTCAACCATAACAGGAGTGTTATAGCCAATACCAGCTGTCATATCAAAAGGATTATTCACAGAACCATAGTCAGGAACAAGGGTTTGAAGATGTGCCTTTGTTTCAGGCAAATATTCTGCAAGCTCTATATTGTGGCTTTCAGCTAAATCAGCAGAAACACCTGCTTCACCGCCGGAAACATTCATAAATACTGTACGTTTACCCTTTGGTAATTCAGGCATAACAGCAAGCGCAGAAGCTATGCCGCAAAGTTCTTCAAGGTCGTTTGCTTCAATAATATTATATTGCTTGAATATCGCCCTCATCACCTTATCAGAACCTGATAGCGAACCTGTGTGCGAAGCAGCAAGTTCTTGTGATTTAGCCGAACGTCCTGTTTTTAAAAGGACAATAGGTTTTTTGATTTGTGCTGCATAGCGAAAAGTTTCAATCAATTTACTTGAATTTTTCACGCCTTCAATGTAGGCAGCAACAACCTTTGTGTCTTCATCGCGAACAAGAAATTCAAGATAGTCTTCAACAGTGACATTGCAAGAATTACCAGAAGAAATAACATGACTAAAGCCCATGTCAGGTCTGTCTAAGGCGGAAAGAACAATCTGCCCGCTTTGTGAAATCATGCCAATCTTACCTGAACGGTCACGTTCTTCAACCAAGAAAGCAAAGGCAAAAAGCCCATCAATAAAGTTTGCAAAACCAGCGCAATTTGGCCC
The DNA here is from genome assembly GCA_964369675.1 of uncultured Desulfovibrionaceae bacterium. Taxonomy (GTDB): domain Bacteria; phylum Desulfobacterota; class Desulfovibrionia; order Desulfovibrionales; family Desulfovibrionaceae; genus CAYJAZ01. The sequence goes on from CAYJHE010000078.1 coordinate 6,495, forward strand.
CATGATAGCAATGCCAAGTTCAGCCGCTTTAGCAACTAATTCTTCTTGCTTTTGCTTGCCTTCTTCACCTGTTTCGCCATAACCACTTGCAAAAACAACAGCACCGCCGCAATTTTTCTTGGCAGCGTCCTCTAAAAGAGGAAGAATTGTCTTTTGTGGTGTGCAAAGAATAACAAGATCAATATCTTCAGGTATATCTAATAAGGAAGCATAGGCCTTTTGTCCAAACAATGTTTCACTTTTTGGATTTACCAGATAGAGTTTATCTAAGTTTTTAGAAAACTTGAGATAATTTCTTGTTGTGTCACCACCAAAGCCAGCTCTTTCGCTTGCCCCGACAATGGCAACACTTTTAGGTTTGAGTAATTTATTTAAATTCATATTTAAAACCTTTTTAATTTTCAAGTTATGCTTTACACAACACCAATAGCAACATCAGGGCAAACAATACGGCAGATATTACATTTTATGCAATTTTCTGCATTTTTTTGCTCTACATAGGCATAGCCTTGTGCATTGAGCTGTGTGCCAATTTGCAAAACTTCCTTAGGGCAAGAAGCAACACATAATCCACATGATTTGCAACGCTCTACAGCAATACAAAGATTTTTATCAGCCTTACTCATTTGTTGCCCCCTTTACTGCTTCAACACCTAAGGTCAATGCTTTAAGATTTATCTCTAATAAAGCAGCTTTTTTTGCTCCAAGCGTGTCACTGATAGCGGCAGATGTTGCTTCTTGTGAGAGCATATTTGTATGCGCAATAACTGCACCTAGCATGATAATATTTGCCACACGCACATTGCCCATATCTTGAGCTAATTTTGTCACAGGAACAAGAACTTGCTTTACATTTTCTTTTTCTATGTGTTTTGTCACTAAGGAGCTGTTTACAAAAACAATGCCGCCGCTTTTTGTATTTTCAAGTGCGGTTTCATAAATACTTTCACTCATAGCAACAGCAATATCAGCGTCTGATTCTACAATAGGATTTCCTATAGCCTCGTCAGAAACAATCACAAAGCCCGTTGAATCGCCACCGCGTTGTTCAATGCCGTAGGTCTGTGTCATCACAACTTGTTTTTTATCATTGATTCCGGCAAGGCAAGTCAATTTCGCCATCAAGGCAGCACCTTGCCCACCTGAACCTGAAAAAGCACATTTATATCTCATAATTTACTCCACTCTATCTATGAATACTTGAGGTTGAAAGTATGCAAGAGCTTCTTTGGCTGACCATGCATAAGAATCTGTAACATTCATTTTTAAGCCTGTAGGACAAGGAACAATCACTTCAACAAAAGCAAAGCCTATTTTCTTTACTTGGCATTCAAATGCTTTTCTTATGCTTTTTGCTGTTTTGAGAATGCTTTTATGGTCAACAACAGTTTCCCTTGCTAAATAGGCAACACCCTTCATAGCGCGCATCATTTCTGGCACAAGTAAAGGATTTCCGTGCAATACTTCATCACGTCCTTTAGCAGTTGTCGCTGTGACCTGCCCAAGAATTGATGTCGGCGACATCTGCCCGCCTGTCATACCAAAAACAGAATTGTTTACCATAATACATGTAATAGGTGTGCCCCTGTTAGCTGCGTGCATAACTTCAGCTAAACCAATAGCACTCATATCTCCATCACCTTGATATGTATATACAATATTGTCAGGCTCGCCCATCTTATAGCCCATAGCAACAGCTGGTGCTCTGCCATGCATAGCTTCGATAGCGTCAACTTCTAAATAGTGGTGTGAAAAGCCGCCGCAACCTATGCCAACAACAGCAATAGTTTTTTCTCTGATTGCAAGTTCCTCAATTGTTTCGGAAACTAAACGTGTTGTTATGCCATGCCCACAGCCCGGACAATAACTAAAGAGCTTATCGAATTTGAAGGTTTTACCATAGTAATCGCCTAATGTTTGCATATTATTCTCCATTAAGTAGTTGGTTCACTTTTTTAGTCATGTCAGCCAAGGTGCATAGAGGAATATCGCCTCCTGTTTTTCCAAGAAAATGCACAGGAACGCGCCCTTCAACAGCAAGACGAACATCATCAATCATTTGACCGTGATTCATCTCAACAACCAAGATAGATTTGAGATTGGAAGAAAGTTTTGCAAAAGCTTCATCTGGGAATGGCCATAGTGTGATTGGGCGAATAAAGCCAACTTTTTTGCCTTCTGCTCTAAAAGTGCTCACCAAATCCTTACACATGCGCCCATGTATGCCAAAGGCAACCACAACAACATCAGCATCTTCTACTTCAACTGCTTCATAGCGTTGCTCAACTTTTTTGATTTCTTCATACTTTTTGCGCATGCGCTCATTCATTTCATAGCCCTGTTCATGCGTATAGCTTCCTGTGAGAACAAAACGCTTTTCGTGGTCTTTTGTTCCTGTATAAGCCCATGAAGAATTATCAAAATCAGCAGTATAGTCATAAGGAGCTTCAAAAGTAGTCGATTCAGTCATCTGACAAGTAACGCCATCTACAACAAAGAGAACTGGATTTCTATATTGTAAGGCTAGTTTTATGCCAACAGGCATGAGATCAGCAATTTCTTGACCACTTGAAGGAGCAAGAACTATAGTGCGGTAATCGCCATGTCCGCCACCGCGAGTTGCTTGATAGTAGTTGCTTTGCGCACCAATAATATCACCATCACCAGGACCTACGCGCATAGCATCAAGCATTATGCAAGGCAGTTCAGCACCAGCCATAAAGGATATGGTTTCTTGCATAAGCGACATACCAGGACCTGAAGTCGAGGTCGCACCAAGTTTTCCTGTGCAAGCATAACCAGAAAGAGCGTTCGCAACCGCAATTTCACTTTCAACCTGCACCATGCGTCCACCAACAGCAGGCAAATGCGCAGCAGTGTACTTCATCACATCTGTTGCAGGCGTGATAGGATACGCAAAATGACAACGAATACCACAGCGAATCATACTTTCTGCAAAAGTATCTGTGTTTTTAAGAAATAAAGTTTCCTTCATTATCTTTCCCCCAATATTCCATATTGTGTTATAGTGTTCCGATTTTTTTATAAAAAATACCACAGCCTAAAATTATAAAACTCCTCCCATCAAGCCTCGTTAATTCCGTATTATGTTATAATGTTCCATAAATTTATTAAAACAAGACTATTAATACAGTATAAAAATTTTCAATACACACAGTCAAACCATACACCACAAGACTTCAATAGCATTCCGCATTGTGTTATAGTATTCCATAATTAAAATTTATCATAGCAGAATAATGCTGTCAACAAAAAAATAATTTTTTTTATTCGGCAAAGCATATAAAGACGTCATAGCACTGAATAAGTCAAAAAGTTGATTTAAGGCAAATTAATTAATTTCATACTATTTCGATTTGCTATTTTCTTTATTTTCTTGTATTATTTAGCTGTGTTTCATAAATTCATGCGTTTTGTGCAATTTTTAACAAGAAAAAATTTTTAAAACATATCTTATTGTTTAATAAACTATTGCCATTTTAAAGGCTTACTTCTATGTCAGATAAAAAATATTATGAGATTAATTCCATCACAAAAGTTTGCAAACTAATAGAAACTTTAGCTACGCGTAGCTCTTGGGAGCTCACAGATTTATGCAAAGCCTTAGATTATCCCAAAACAACTATACACCGTATGCTTTTGACATTATTAGATAATGGCTATGTTATTCACGAACAAAGCAGAGGCTCTTACTCTTTGTCTTTTAAACTTCTCTCTATTGGCAATAGCATGCTTGCAAAATCAAGTATTGTTGATATTGCACGCCCATTTTGTAAAAAATTGCGTGACACGGTCAATGAAACAGTAAATCTATGTATTGTCTCAGGGAAGGATATTCTTGTTATTGATAAACAAACAACAAACCATACCCTAAGACAAGATGCAATAGTAGGCTCTTCCTTTCCAATCAGAGATTCTGCATCAGGGAAAATTTTCTTGGCATTTGCCGAAGAAATGCCTCAATTATTCTACGACTATGTAAATTCTTCAGAGAAAAAAGAAAGTCCTGCACAAAGCTCAAAACTTGCAGACGAATTAGAAACTATAAGAAAAATCGGTCTGGCTTATGACTATGAAGAGGTCTTTAGCGGAGTTCGTTGCGTGGCTGCACCCATTTTTGACTATCAAGAAAATCTTGTCGCAGCTATAAGCGTATCAGTTCCAAGCGCAAGACTTGATGAACAACTCCAAGAAAAACTCAACAAAGAGATTTCACTCACAGCACAAGATATTTCTCTAAGACTAGGCTCTTCAAAAAAGTTTTGATATAGTTTTTATTTGCTGCACTATAAATGAAATACGACAAGTCATTTGATATTTCAGTTAAACAGTAAAAATAGCTATTACAAGAAAAGCCACATTAAAATAATTGAAAACAGCCCAACACTTGAAACGGAAAGACTGATTCTTAGAAAATTTCAAGAAGATGATCTGAACGCCTTTGCTTCTTCCTCAAAGAAGGGGGCAGGACGAAAAATTCTTATTTTTAAACATTGCTGGTTAAAATAAAAAAGGGAAC
>CAYJHE010000079.1:0-10973 GCA_964369675.1 uncultured Desulfovibrionaceae bacterium
CGCGCAATATTCGGGTTTCCAAAGGGTTTTTGACCCTTTGGTCGCCGAAGGCAAAAAAAAGTATAGGCAAAAAAAAGTGCTTTTTCAAAAATTTTGTATGATAAAAAAAACTTGAATACTTTATCAAAATATTGTATTTTTCATTTATTCATATTCTAGTTAAGGAGCATAATATGCAAGCACCTGAAAAAAATATAGGCTTTGACCTAGTTAGGGTTACAGAAGCCGCTGCTTTGTCATCTGCAAGATGGTTAGGACGTGGCGAAAAAGAAAAAGGCGATGGTGCGGCAGTCGATGCGATGAGACTTTCTTTTAATACTATTGATATAGAGGGAAAAGTTATCATTGGCGAAGGCGGAAAAGACGAAGCTCCTATGCTGTTTAATGGTGAAAAAGTAGGCTCAGGACTAGGGCCAAAAATTGATATAGCAATAGACCCTGTTGAGGGAACAAATTTGCTTGCTTACGGAAGACCTAATGCTATTGCTGTTATTGGTGCTTGCCCAGGTGGCATGATGTATAATCCTGGTCCAAGTTATTATATGCAAAAACTTGTGGTTGGGCATGAAGCGCGTAATGTTATAGATTTAGACGCGCCTGTAAAAGATAATTTAACAAATATAGCAAAAGCAATAGGTAAGGATATAAATGACTTAGTTGTTTTTGTGCTTGATAAGCCAAGACATCAAAGTCTCATACAAGAAATCCGTAAAGTAGGGGCAAGAATTTCCTTGCATACTGACGGCGATGTTTCAGGTGCTGTTATGGTTGTTGACCCAAGCACTGATGTAGATGTAATGATGGGAACAGGTGGAACACCTGAGGGTGTTATTTCTGCATGCGCTATTAAAGGCTTAGCAGGGCAAATGCTTGCTCGCTTAGAACCACAATCCTACCTTGAAAAAGAAGAAATTGAAAAAGCAGGTATTGATATGAGAGAGATACTTTCTGTTGAATCTCTTATTCGTGGTGACGATGCCTTCTTTGCTGCAACCGGCATTTCAAGCGGCGATTTGCTGAAAGGTGTGAACTATAGAGGAAATGGCGCAAGTACACATTCTATGGTTATACGCGCTAAAACAGGAACTTTTAGATATATTGAATCTCACCACAATTGGGAAAAATTGATGAAGATTTCCTCTCTGAAATACGACTAGGATTACTTAAAAGTAAAAAGGCAAGTTCTTATGAACTTGCCTTTTTTTATGTATTATTCATAATGCATTGTATGCACTTCGGCATCTGTGAGAATGTGTGGTATCATGCGTATAAGAACGCCTTTTGGACCAACTTCAGCAAAACCTTGAACATTTGATTTATGGATATTTGTGATGATTTGTGTCCATAATACAGAAGAAACAATTTGCTTCTTCATAATATTGAGCATTCTTTTTGCTTCAGTAATTGCTTCAGCATTTACATTACAATAAATAGGTGAGATTGGATCAGACCAGTGGTATCTTTCTAGTTCTTTCGCAAATTCTACGTTTATTTCTGCCATGAGCGGAGTGTGAAATGCGCCTGAAACAGCAAGTGGAATAGCCTTTGCTTTTTGCGGTTTTAACCTGTCAATTACAGATTCAACGGCATCTCTGTGCCCAGAAATAGCAAATTGTTTTGGTGTGTTATAATTTGCAATCTTTACCACTCTGCCAGACTCTTCACTAACAAGTTTACAAATGGGTTCTATTTCCTCAGCAGAGAGACGAAGCACAACATACATAGTGCCTTCTTTGTTAGGATCAGCTGAATCCATAAGTTTACCACGAAGAGAAACCAATTGAAGAACATCATCAAATGAAAGCACTTTTGCAGCAGCTAAGGCTGAAAACTCGCCTAAGCTATGCCCAGCAAAAGCACAAGGGCTCACCTTGTCTTTATGCTCAAGCCAAGCGCCTAAGTTTGTAACAGTGAGAGCAGGTTGCAGATTCTTTGTGTTTGCCATCAAAGCCTCATCAGCACTTTCCCAATAGATTTCTCTAAGTGGCAGTGAAGAATATTTTTCGGCTTTTTTCCATAAATCCATAATTTCATTATTTTTTTCAGCATGAGCTTTGCCCATATTTGCAGACTGTGATCCTTGACCAGGGAATAAAATAGCACTTTGTTCAGACATAATTGTAACCTTATACTGTATTTAAAATATATGTGAAAGTAATAGTTTTTTTGATTAATATTTTTTATCTTAATTAATGGTTAATGTCAAAATGATTTTTTATTATCTGTAAACTTAATTTAGTGCTTTTTGGGCTTGTGCTAAAAATATTTAAATAAAAATTATTCTTATTAACATAATATTTTGTACTGCCTTTATTAAATCAAATAAAAATATTTTAAAAAAGCATTATTTTTTTATTTTAAAAATAATGTATGATTTTTTATGCTTATGCATATATTGCATAGCAAATTATACCATTTCTTGATTAAATTAACTTCTTGTTTTTTTTATTTGATTGAGTAAGCAATGAATATCTCTATATTTTTATAAAAATAATTAAAACTATAATATCAATATATTATAAATTTTGCATTTTATGCTTATAAAAGCTGTTTTTATTGTGAAAAAAGTATTTTCAATAATTACAAATGATTATATCTATTCTCAATAAAGAGAGCTAAGATAAATTCCTTGAATAGTTTGATAATTTTTGTTTTTATGCTATGTTTTAATTAATCGTAGTTTTTGGTTTGTCTTTCTTAGATTAAAGACGAGGTAAGAGATGCGAATTCTGCTAAAAATTTTTTTAAATGTTTAAAGTTATGGGAGGTTTTATGCATTTACCGGAAAAAATTGAGGATTATCAAGGGATTCACAAAATTGAAAGCTGGATTGGTTTTTTTCTTGGATTGCTTTTATTTGCTTCTGTTTTTATTTTTGATCCGCCTGCAGGAATGACTGAGCCTGCATGGAAGTGTTTTGGTATGGGTTCACTCATGGCAGCATGGTGGGCAACTGAAGCTCTACCTATACCAGCTACTTCGCTTCTACCTATTATTCTTGTTCCTGCTCTTGAGCTAGGAACAATGGGTAAGGCTTTAGCGCCTTATGCAAATTCAACTATCTATCTTTTTCTTGGTGGTTTCATGCTCGGAATATCAATGGAAAGATGGAATTTACACCGCAGAATAGCACTCAATATCATTAATATAGTAGGGTATAGAGGTCGCTATCAGATTGCAGGCTTTATGGCTGCAACTGGATTTATTTCTATGTGGGTGAGCAATTCAGCTACTGCTATTATGATGCTTCCTATTGCTTTATCTGTTATTACAATGGTTGTTGATGAAAAAAATGACGACCATCAGCGCTTTGCAACTGCGCTCTTGCTTGCTGTTGCTTATGCAGCTTCACTTGGCGGAATAGGTACACTTATTGGTACTCCACCAAATGCTTTATTAAAAGCATATCTTGAAGAGCATTATAAGGTAAGCATAGGTTTTGGACAGTGGATGATTCTAGGTGTGCCTGTAGCTATTTCTATGATGATTGTGACTTGGTGTTGGCTTTGTAAGAAGAGATTCTATCTCAATACTGAAAATTCTGCACAAGTAATTAAAGAAGAATTAGCAAAGTTAGGGCCTTGGTCTAAGGGTGAAAAATATATTGCTGTTATCTTTGTTGTTACTGCACTTTCATGGATTTTCCAGCCTTTTATTGTGAAAGAGTTTAAATTTGTGAGCGACACTTTTATAGCTATGACAGCTGCTCTATTACTCTTTATTATACCTGTTGATGCAAAAAGACGTGTGTTCTTGATGGATTGGCAACAAACAAAGTCTTTACCTTGGGGAACACTTCTCTTATTTGGTGGCGGCTTGTCTCTTGCAGCTTTTGTTTCTTCATCAGGTTTAGCTGCATGGGTATCTCAAGAGTTGGGCGGCTTAGCAGGCGTTTCTACACTTACAATGATTTTTGCAATTGTTACAGTTATTATCTTCCTCACAGAAGTGACCTCTAACACTGCAACCGCAGCTGCATTCTTGCCTTTGCTTGGCGCTCTTGCCGCAACACAAGGCATTTCACCGCAGCTCTTCACTATTCCTGCTGCTATTGCTGCTTCTTGTGCATTTATGATGCCTGTTGCAACACCGCCAAATACAGTTGTCTTTGGTTCAGGAAAGGTGCCTATTACTGCAATGATTAGAGCAGGATTTGTCCTCAATATAGCCGGTATGTTTGTTGTAACTGGATTTGCTTACTTCTTAGTTGGCATTTTCAAATAAGTAAAAAATATGAAATAATCTCAAAAACTCAATGGCGTAAGCTGTTGAGTTTTTGTTTTTAAACTTTTATGCTTTCTTTATTTACTTGATTTTTTCCTTTCACTAAACTATAGTAAAAGATATTTTAAAAACTAGATTAAATTATGAAAGCTATGAATATTCTTCTTATAAATATCACTCGTTTTGGCGACACACTGCAAGCGCAGCCTTTGTTGCATGCTCTTCATGCGCATTACTTAAAGCAAGGCATACAAGCAAAAATTGGGCTTGTTTGTGTAGAGAATTTTGTGAATGCAGGGCAATTGCTCATGCATGTAAGTGATATTTTCCCATTGCCTTCTTCTTATTTTCTTAAAAATCTCAATAACACTAAGGGCTCATGGCTTAAAGCCTTGAATAGTTTTGAAGTTTTTACAAATACTATTATTAATTCTTTTAATCCTGATGTAATTATAAATCTCACTCCTTCAGTTGTTGCGCGTCTTCTTTCAAAGAAAATTAGCCTTCTTTTGGAAGAAAAATCTAAAAAAATTAATGTATATGGCTTTGCTCTTGACGATTTTGGTTTTAGCTTAGATACCACTATTTGGGCAAGTTATATTCAAGCAGTGACAATGAACAGGCTTTCAAGTCCCTTTAATTTGTCAGACGGCTTTACCTTATTAGGCGGTTTAGAACTTTTAGAAGAAAGAAATCCTTCTTCCTATGCTTCTATTTTAAAGGACAAGCATGCGCAAAATCCTTCTATACGTCCTTCTACAAAAAAAGAAGAACAAGAAGCGCATACAATTTTATCTGCTCCTCTAAACACTATATCACGCGACTTGCTTTCTTTGGCACATAAAAATACGCAAAATATGCCAAAGCAAAGCTTCTCACCTCCACCAAATAATTCTTCGCATGCATATATTGCTTTTCAGCTTGGAGCAAGTGCGCAAAAAAGACAGTATAGCATTGAGCACTTTGCCACTTTAAGTAATTTACTCAATGCGCGTGGCTATACCATAGTTCTTCTTGGTTCGCAAAAAGAAGAAGAACTTGTAGAAAAGTTCTACCTTGCAAAGGGTGTGGGTATTAATCTTGTAGGCAAAACTGACCTCACTGTCTTGCCTGCTGTGCTAAGTGCGTGTAAATTGATTATCACAAACGATACTGGCACAATGCACTTAGCGGCAAGTGTGAATATTCCAATTCTTGCGCTCTTCTTAGCAACTGCCCAAGCTTGGGATACTGGACCAATTAGTGTAGATGCTTGTCTCATTGAACCAAATATGTCTTGTCATCCTTGCTCTTTTACGCATAAATGCACAAAAAATTATGCCTGTAAAAGTGCTATTGACCCTCAAATTCTCGCCGATATAGCAGAAGTAAGACTGACAACAAATGAATGGCAACAATACTTTTCTGCAAAAACAAGAATTTGGAAATCTCAAAGAGATGAAAATGGTTTTCTTGTTTTAAAAGCACTTGATATTGTTGATAAAAATTCAAGAGAGGCTCTTTATTTGATGCAAAGAAGTGTGTATAAAAACGCTCTTGAGTTTCTTGCAACAAAGAAAAAAAGCATAGAAATAAGCATTTCTCCCTATCTTGACAAAAGGGAAAAAGAATGCCTTCTTGCAACACTTTCAGCTCTTTGTGACCTGTATGTATTATTACAGCAACAAGCGAAATTAATGGGGAATCTTGAAAAGATGAAGCATGGATTTTTGTCTACCAATCAAAAAATTATTTCCCTTTTTAAGTCAAATGCTTCAACACTTCCTCTTGTGTATCTTTGGGAATACGCAATGCAAACAGACAGTCTTGAGGGAAATTCACTTACTGAGATTATGCAAAAGTTTGAAACTATTCTAAATACTTGGAAAGACGCACTCAATAATAATGTCAGATAATTCTTTTGCGCATAGTTTTTTTCCTAACCTTTATCTTTCTTTAGAGCTGTTTCAATAATAGTTGAACCTGCTCTAAACCAAATAGATGTAACAAAAAGCAATCACCTACGGCAGGCAAAGCCTGACCTATTCTTGCTTTTTGCACTTCAATGCCACTTTGTAGCAAGGAAGTGTTTAGAGATTTTTAATAATTGAGAATTATTAAAAGAAAATTTTAGCTCACTCTCATAAAAATCTCACATACTTTTTGTATAATTTAAAGGGTGCAAAAATTTCCTTTTTTTTATGAATTTTTCTTTCACAAAAGTTTAGATTTTTATATGACTTTTGACAGTTTGTGGAAGCCTTCCTGAAGATACCTACCTAATATATTGAAAATAATAATCTTTTTCTTTCTCTCTCTTTTGTTTCTTTTTTTTTGGCATGCTACTTGCATAATCGAAAAGTATGAAGAAAAATTTTGACATACTCAAATGAGTAAAGGAGAAAAACATGATTATTATTGATGGAAGACAAACTGAATTGGCTATTACAAATTTTTCAAATCTTGAAGAACTTCTTGTTTCTATTTCAGAAATGGAAGTTATGGACAAGAGAATTGTGACTGACGTTTTTGTGAACGAAGTGCAATTTAGCGAACTTTACCCACACCAAGCAGAAGATATTGAAGCTGATGAACTTGAAAGTGTGGAAATTCGCTCTATGCCAACAAATGAAATGGCTCTTGCAATCACAGAAGAACTTAATAAAGTTGTAAAAATAATGAAACTTTCTTCACTTCAAATTGCTCAATCTTTCCGCAATCTTGAAAATGAACACGCAATCACACTTTTATTAGACACTATTAATGTTGTGCGTGACTTTATGTCAATGGTTGGTGTGCTACGCTCTGAATTTGTTGACGATATTGATGTGAACTTTGTAAACAATGTTGAAAATCTTTCTGAATTGTTGATAGAAATAAACGATTCATTGGAAAATAAAGATTGGTACTTGGTTTCAGACTTATTTGAATTTGAGTTTATTCCTGTTTGCGATAACTGGGTAGGAATTCTAGCGAATATACACAACAATATTTCAAGACAAATAAATTAATTTTTGCTCTCAGTTATAATATCATTAATTTAATAAGGAAATTATATGTCTACACTTACAATGCTTGATAGAGCAATGATTCTTGCCCAGCATGAACTTGAGGCTCTTAATGAGGGTGACATTGAAAATGCTGAAAGATTCTTTATGGATAGAGCTGAAATCCTTGCAAGAGCCTATAAAGGGCATGACGAGGAAAATAATGAAGACTATGTTTTCAAACTTGTTGCTATACAGGGCTATAATCAAATTATTTATGATGTGGGCACAGCGCTAAAGGACGAGCTTCTTATAGACCTGCGTGGTATGGGCAAAAAAACAAATGCCGCAAAGTCTTATATGCGTAATACAGCAAGCTGGTAGTTGAAATTATTTACTTAATAGGGAAAAAATTGCATAGCATACTCAAGGCTAAATAGGTAAAAAAATCCACCTATGGATTTTAACAATTGCCATGCATAAAACTTGTTTCTTGATTGATACATTGCCAGAAAATTGACAAGACTCTAGCATGTTTGCAAGCTACTAAGCTATTAATTTATACCGAATACAGAAAGCCTTTTATCAATATGATTACAAGGTGTTTCTACCTATAGATTTTTCTTCAAAAGCAGATTTAATATATTTAAATCTGCTTTTTTATTTAAAGCATTTTTAATAATTCTCAATTATTACAAATGTCTAAACAAAACACTCCCTAAAAAATATTTAAGGAGTGTTTTGTTTTTAAGAGTATAAAATAAAGCTTACTAGCCAAGTGCTGCATCTTCGTCAATAATCCAAACTAAGTCGCCTTTTGGGCGAACAAATTGTGCAGGGTATTTTTGCATGCCTAGGAGGTTTAATGCGTGTGAAAGTGGTTCGTATTTGTCTTTTCCGCTTACTAAGAAAAGGCATGAGCGCGCATTGTTGATAACAGGAAGTGTAAGAGTTAGTCTATTTGATCTGTTCTTTCTCACATATTGATCGATAACAAGTCTTTCTTGCTCTTCTAAACCTTGTTCATCAGGGAAAAGTGAAGCTATGTGACCGTCTTCGCCAAGACCAAGAAGAATGCAGTCAAATTTAGGAAATTCGCCCTCAGCTAAACGAAAATGTTCGCGTAAAAGAGCTTCATAGGCTTCTGCTGCTTGCACAGGATTATCTTCACCCTTCATGCGATAAAACCAAGTAATAGGAACATGTGACAAGAGTTCTTTTCTTGCTACGCCGTAATTACTTTGTGGGTCAGCAGGGTCTACGCAGCGTTCATCTACCCAATATATAACAATTTTTTCCCAAGGTAAGCGTTCTGCCCAGTCTTTTTCAGCAAGTAGTTTAAAAAGAGTTGAGGGCGTTGAGCCACCTGAAAGAGCAAGTGTAAAGACACCTCTTTCTTGAATGGCTTCTTCACAGCGTTCTGCAATATAGTGAGCGGCTCTTTCAGCCATTGCAGCGGGATTTTTATGAACGTGTACTGTTAAATGAATAGATCTGCTTTGTGACATGACTTTTCCTTGTTTATATGAGTAATTAAAAAAGTAAATAATAAATTCAAGTAATATAAACTTTGTAGAGTGTATGCAATAAAGAAAAAATTGTCAAATAATAAGAGGGTTTTTCTTTATATTTTTACTCTTGCATTGCCAAGATTCTTTGGATTTCTTCTCTTGCCTTTTGAATAAAGTGAGGCATGTTTTCCTTTACTTTTGGGCTTAATTCCATGCTCCACTCTGTAAAGCATTCAGGTTGCATGCCAAGTATAAAAATCTTTGGGCGGAATTTAAAAAACTTTTCTGCCATATCTATAGAATCTATAAGGTCAGTATCGTGTATAGACATTCTTTGTGCTGTGTTTTTTACAAGTTGATCTTCAGTTAATCTAAATATCTTGCCCACTTCACTTTTTGCGTGTAAAATATCAAGCACTAATATATGAGTGTAACCTTCAAAAAGATAGAAAGCGTCTTGTGTGAAGGTGCCTGCATCCATGAGAGTGACATTTTCAGGAAACTCTTCCTTCATAAGTTCTGTGACAGCGTGCACGCCTAAGCCATCGTCCGTAAGAAGGGTATTGCCAACACCAAGTACAAGTAATTTCATGTTAAATCCTCTATATAAAAATTTACTCGCTTTTATATATTACTTTGGTCTTATTGGTATATATATTTCAGGAGTGATTGTGATTTCATTATTTGTATCATAATGTTTCTCCTTTTGCAAAGGAGCAATGATACGAGTATTTTTTGAATTGTTTTCTTTATCGTGATAAAAATGGGTGGAAAAATTATTAGTGGTCGAAGTGATTTTATTTTGCATTTTAAAGTGATTATCTCTATTTATAATGTGTGTATTGAGCTTGTTATTCTTTGTTACTGAGAGGTCTTTAGCTTCTCTTGCTAGAACTGTGTGAGGAAAAATTATGGCAAAACAAAGAGAAAGCAAAGAAAATAAAACAATGTATCTGTTTAGAATAAAAGAATATTTCATAATATAAACTCCATAAAAAAAAACTTGTCATTTCATGCAACTTCTTATACTCTCACGGCATAAACTATCGTCATTAACAGTTGAGGAGAAGAGATGAGCAATAAGCGTAGTAAAGCATATACTCAAGCAGGGGTCAACATCGAAGTTGGCAACGAGTTTGTGCAAAGAATCAAAAAAGATGTTGCCTCCACGCATAATTCAAGCGTTTTAAGTGATATTGGTGGCTTTGGCGGCTTATATCGCCCTGATTTAAAATCCTATGATGAGCCTATTTTAATTGGCGCTACAGATGGCGTAGGTACAAAACTCAAACTCGCAATCGACTTTGACAAGCATGATACTGTTGGTATTGACTTAGTTGCAATGAGCGTGAATGACATTCTTGTACAAGGTGCTAAGCCTTTATTTTTCTTAGATTATTATGCTACTTCAAAATTAAATATCGACTCTGCTGCTAGCGTTGTCGCTGGTATTGCCGAAGGCTGTAGACAGGCTTCTTGTGCCTTGCTTGGCGGCGAAACAGCTGAAATGCCTGGTATGTATCAAGCAAACGATTATGACCTCGCAGGTTTTTGTGTGGGCATTGTTGATAGCAAAAAACTTGTAGATGGTTCTGCTATTAAAGTTAATGATGTTATACTTGGTCTTCCTTCTACTGGTGTGCATTCAAATGGCTTTAGCCTTGTTCGCAAGGTTCTTGAAAAAACTAAGCTCAAAAAAGACGATATTTTTCCAAACACCGACAAGACTGTAGCCGAAGTTTTGCTCGCGCCAACACAAATCTATGTCAATGTTATGCGTTCATTGCTTCGTGATGTTCAGGTTGAGGGTATGGTACACATCACAGGCGGCGGTTTTTATGATAATATACCGCGCGTTTTACCTCAAACAGTGAAAGCAAAGATTGATTTTGGTACATGGGAAATGTTACCTGTTTTTGACTGGATTAAGTCAGAAATGCAGATGACTTGGGAAGAAATGCTACAAATTTTCAATTGCGGTATTGGCTATGTTCTTATTGTGGATAGGCAAGTTGCTGACGACATTAAGGAAAGACTTGCTGCTATGAATGAAAAAGTTTTTGAAATTGGTGTGATAGCAAAAAGAGAAGAAGAGGAAGAGCAGGTAGAAATTTTGTTTTAATAAGTCTTTTTTTGCCTTCTGCGACCAAAGGGTCAAAACCCTTTGGAAACCCGTACATGAGCGGTTAAGCGATATTCATGGCTGAAGCAATAAATGATTTTTTTATTTGCGAAAAAGTTTTAAGCTTCGCTTAAATACTGTTTCGCTTTA
>CAYJHE010000080.1:0-10759 GCA_964369675.1 uncultured Desulfovibrionaceae bacterium
GAACGAGAAAGTGAAAGATATTCAAGACCTACATTCAACATAAAGATAAGTCTGTGTGTGAGTTCTTTGAGCAGAGGTTCTGCTATGAGTTCAAATCTGCCAGTGAATTTTCTTGAATTAAGCCATTCAAGGGAATCTGCAAGCGAGAGGCAGGAAAATTCGTAGATATTTAAATCGTCAACCTTCACAGAAAGGGCTTCGGGACGTAGGCGTGCACCATGACAAGAGGGACAATCAACTGAATAGGAATACTTTGAAAGTAATGAACCCCATGCGTCAGACTGCGACATACGCTCTTCTAAATAGAACATGACACCGTTCCATACGTTGAGGGAAGCTATTTTTTCTTCATAGGTGACACTTGGTCGTGAAAATCCAAAAGAATTTCTGCGTAATGTGCCTGAACGTGTTTTTCCTCCTGCTTCACCGTGAAAAAGTGCTTTGTAGGCTTCGCTGGAAAAGTCTTTTAAAGGCGTGTCCATTGTGAAGCCATGCCTTTTGCCAAGTGCAACAAGAGCAGGCTGTAGCCTTTGCATTGTAGAGGGTTGCGAGAGAGGTGCGAGCACGCCTTGCTTGAGTGAGAGACTTTTGTCAGGCGCGATGAGGTCTGCATCAAAGGTGACAACAGAACCTATGCCTGAACATTGCGGACACCAGCCTTGCGGTGAGTTGAAAGACATGAGTTGCGGACTTGGAGTAGGCAAGGAAATTCTGCAAGAAGGGCAGACAGAAGAGGTAGAATGTATAATATCCTTAGGGAATTCTGGGTCTTGCTGCACGCTTATAATAATGCGCCCTTCTCCGTGTTTGAGGGCAAGCTCTACTGAATCAGAAAGTCTTGTGCGCATATCGCTTTTTATGACAAGCCTGTCGACCACTAAGTCTATTGTATGTTTTTTATTTTTGTCTAAGCTTGGCACTTCGTCCATTGTGTAGATTTGGGCTTCTTCGCCTTGTGTTGCTACGCGAACACGCACAAAGCCTTCTGCCTTGAGCTTTTTCAATCTGTCTACATGCGTGCCCTTTTGTAATTCAACAAGTGGGGCGAGGAGAAGAATTTTTGAAGCTTCTGGAAGTTCCATTATGTCTGAAATTATTTCGTCAGAGGCTCTTGCTTCAATGGGAATGCCACAAGAAGGACAATACATCTTTCCAAGACGTGAGAAGAAAACACGAAGAAAATCATACACTTCTGTAACAGTGCCTACAGTTGAACGCGGATTTCTTGCTGTTGTTTGCTGTTCAAGTGATATAGCAGGCGAAAGGCCTTCTATGCTGTCTACAAGGGGCTTATCCATTTTTGGCAGAAATTGCCTTGCGTAAGCAGAAAGCGATTCAACATACCTTCTTTGCCCTTCGGCATAAACAATGTCAAAGGCAAGGGTAGATTTTCCCGAACCTGATGGACCGCAGACAGTGACAAGCTTGTTGCGTGGTATATCAACATCTATACTTTTTAAATTATTTTGTCGTGCACCACGGATTTTAGTGACATTATATTCTGAAACAAGAATTTCTTCTTGCTTTTTTGCTTTTTTACTCATTGTTTTGAGTTTCCTTTATTGTGAATCTGTTTGTGTATTAATTGTTTCGGTTGTTTCAGTTGTTTCTGTTATTTCAGATACTTCAAGTGTATTGATAGTGCCAAGGTTGATTCTTGATTGCGCAGAAAATTCAGGTGCGATAAAGATTTCTGCACTCAAAACGGCTTTCTCTAGCCAAGTTTCATAGGCATTTCGTAATTTTGCATCAAGCAAGATTCTTTCAATTTCTAAAAAAGCTTCTGTTTGGCTGGCAGTTTGAGCAGGAGCTTTTTCATTAAGCATGATATAGAAATAGGAATTTTCAATTTTCTTGAGTTTTGAGAATTGATTTGGCTTTAATTTCACCACTTCCCTTTTCCACGCTTCTGGTATGCTGTTTATATCAAGAGTTGCCTGCTGAATGGATACCTTATATTCTCCTGCAAGTTCGGGATTATTCACTTTTTTATTGAGTGCCTTTCTGAGGGCACTTTCATTTTCTGAATAAACTAAGGTAAAGATATATTGTTCAGGTATATTAAATAGACCTTCATTTTCAATATGGAATTTGATAATTTCTTCATAATCCACCTTTAAAGAAGAAAGAAAATATCTTTGCAAGGCTTCTCTTTCAAGATTACTCTTGATTTGTTCTGCCCATGCTTTTTGGTGAACTTCACTGGCAAGCAGACCGCTTTCAAGCGATTCTGTATATCTTTTTTCTATGCCCTGCTGTATTCGCGTAATGGTTGAGTAGTCAACTGAAAGGCTGAGGTTCTTTACTTCTTGCTTAATAAGTTTTTGCTGAATAAGTTCAAGTAAGTAGGTGGAATAATCTTCCATTACGCCTTCAAGGCTGACTTCTGAATCGTCTGATTGCGAACTTTTTTCTAAATCTGCATAGAATTGCAATTCATTCAAGGTGATGACATCATCGTTGACTGTGGCAATAGTTCCATGCGGATGAGGGCTAAGAAATTTAATAAGCGTATTTATTCCAAAGAGTTCTTTTAAAGCTTCCCATGTTGTGGGTTCTTCATTTTCTTCAAAGAAGGTATAGAATATAGGTGAATCTTTCAATTCATTTATTTCTTGCTGGCTTTTTTCTTGTTCATTTTGCCCTGATTTTAGTTCTGTACTCTCTTGTGCACTTGCTGTGGCTGGCATTGAAAGTGTGAAAGAAAGTAAAAGAGATAAGAGATATTTTTTCATAATTCACCTATTTTATGAGAAAGGAAGTGAGCAATTGCTTTATTTCTAAAAGAGCAGGTGCTATTTCGAGTTTTTTGTCAAGTTTTATTTCTAAAAGAGCAGGGGGAATAATTCTCACCCTTTCTTTATGCTTGTTTACTAAGGCAAAAACAGCTTCTAAGTTGAGACTTTGAGATGAATTTGCTTGTTCAGACCATGTGAGACGTACATAATCTTTGTTTATATCCGCTTTCACAACTTGCAGACTAGAGACACATTCTTTAAGGTCTAAAACAGCGAGGAAATTATTGAGCTTTTCAGGAATAGTTCCGTAAAGATCGCGCATTTCCATTTCAATTTCATGCCTCAATTCTTGCTTTTGCGCAGACGAAAGCATTTTATAGTATTTTAGCCTGTCCTTGCTGTCCTTGATGTAATCCTCGGGAATGTGCGCGGCAATGCCTATATTGAGCTCTGTGTCTAAGCGTATGAGTTCATCGCCCTTGAGCTTTGCCACAGCTTCTTCAAGCATTTCAAGGTATAAGTCTAAACCAAGTCTTGTCATATGCCCTGATTGAACTTCACCAAGTATATTGCCAGCACCGCGAAGACGCAAATCCTCCATAGCAAGCTGAAAGCCTGCGCCAAGGTAGTCTAATTCTAAGATAATACGCATTCTTTCTTTGGCAAGAGGGGTGAGAGCTTCTGTGTTAGACACAACAAAGAAGGCATAAGCTTGCCTGTCGCTTCTGCCAACTCTGCCTCGTAATTGATAGAGCTGCCCAAGCCCAAACATCTGTGCTTGGTCTACTATAAGCGTGTTTGCACGCGGAAAATCAAGGCCTGATTCCACAATAGAAGTACAAACCAATATATCTATGTCGCCATGCCAAAAACCGTTCATTGTGTCTTCAAGCTCTTTTTCAGGCATTTGACCGTGCGCCATGCCAACACGCGCGTGCGGCACAAGGCTTTTAACATATTCGACAACTTTTTCAAGCCCTTGCACTCTATTGTATATCCAAAAAACTTGCCCCTCTCTTTCAAGTTCTCTCTCAAGAGTTTGCTTTAATACATTTTTATCTCTATTGAGTAGGGAAGTGATGACAGGTTTTCTTTGCGTTGGCGGTGTTTCTATAACGGAAAGTTCGCGTATGCCTGACATAGAGAGTTGTAAGGTTCTTGGTATGGGTGTTGCTGTAAGTGTGAGTGAATCTACATTTTTTTTGAGCTGTTTAAGCTTTTCTTTATGGCGCACACCAAAACGCTGTTCTTCATCTAAGATAAGTAAGCCTAAGTTTGGCAAGTCTACATCAGAAGAGAGGAGTCTATGTGTGCCTATAAGTATGTCTACTTGCCCTTTTGCGGCAAGCTTGAGGGTATTTGTTTGCTTGGCTTTGCTCACAAAACGGCTGAGTAGGCCAACATTGAGAGGAAAAGGGGCAAGACGCGAACGAAAGGTTTGATAATGCTGTTCTGCAAGAATGGTGGTAGGGCAAAGAAGGGCTACTTGTCTGCCGTCAATAGCCGCTCTGAAAGCTGCTCTGAGGGCAACTTCTGTTTTGCCAAAGCCCACGTCTCCGCAAACAAGCCTATCCATAGGCGTAGCTTTTTCCATATCGCTGAGCACATCTACTATTGCCTTTGCTTGGTCAGGAGTTTCTTCAAAGCCAAAGGAGGCTTCAAATTCTCTGTATAATTCGCCTAAAGGTGAATAAGAAAAACCCTTGGCTACCTTTCTAAGAGCGTACATTTCAACTAAATCTGCGGCAATGGCTTCGATAGCTTTTTTCGCTTTTTCCTTTGAAGAGACCCAGCTTGTTGAACCTAATCTGTCAAGGCTAGGAATGCCATCACCCTTGAATCTTTGGATAATTGACAATCTTTCTACAGGTATATAGAGCTTTGAATCTTCAGCGTATTCTATAAGTAAGTAGTCGTTAGCAATGCTTCCTATTTCTTGACGAACAAGACCTTTGAAGCGCCCTAGACCGTAATCTCTATGTACAAGTAAGTCGTCTATATTGAGGTCATCGTAGGAATCAAGTCCCTTGAAAGCGCCTGTTGCAGGCAGATGTTTCTTTTTTGCATCAGGACTTAAATTACTTTCTGATAAAATAAGCAAAGAATCCCAAGCAAGCTCTGCACCGTGCGGAATAGGGGCGATAAGGGCATAAAGTCCTTTGTCTTTTTCAGAATAGGAGAGCTTTGGAAAAACCTGATCTTGCTCGGCTAATTTAAGAAATTTATCGCGTGAACGCGTGTTTTGAAAGGAAAGTATAACTTGCCCATATTTCTTTTGCCAGTCCTTGAAAGCATTGACCAATTGCTGCCAAGGGCGCGAAAAGTCAGTATTATGCGTGAATAAATCTTGAAAAGTGCGCAAGGTTTTTTCTTGTAATACAAGACCCTTTTGCTCAATACCCATGAGTAAGTCTTGCGCGTATATGCGCGAATAATTATCAAGCTTTTTCTTCACTATCTCAGGTGAACGCAGAGCAAATTCTATGCCTTGCTCTAAGCCACTGTCTTGCACTTCTTCTTCGAGTGCAGAATTGAAATGACTATAGAAATCAGTAAGGTGTTCTTCAATAGCTAGCTCATCAGGTAAGATAATAAGCGTGTTTTTTGGTAGCCATTCTTCTAAAAAAGACTTGTTTTCATAACACATACCAGGCAAAAGTTTAAATTCATGCCTTTCTATTGCTTTAAGTAAGGAAGCTTGCGCCATTTCGCCTATATTAGACTTTTGAAATAATTGCAAAAATCTTTCGCGCATAGCAAGGGTAGATTCTTTATTCTTCTTTATAGGGTGCACAGAAATGATTTCTGCTTCTTCTAAGAAGCAAAGAGAACGCTGTGTTTGAATGTCAAAAAGGCGTATTTCGTCAATAGTGTCGCCAAAAAATTCTAAGCGTAATGCCTTGTCGTAAAGAGGGCAAACAAGGTCAAAAATATCACCTCTTCTTGCCATTTCACCCTTATTCGCAACCATAGGAACGCGTTCATAGCCCCAGTCTATGAGCTGTTCTAAAAGCATTTCAGGATTCAATTCTTCGTTTTTTTTGAGTAAAAGATATTGATTTTCAAAGAAGTTTAAAGGCGGTAAGGCTGCAAGAAAGTTGTCTAAGGTGCAAATGAGTCCGCGTGAACTGTCAAGTGAATAAAGTGTAGCTAGTCTTTCTGCCCAGCCCTGCCTTGTGAGAGAGCGATAGTTGAAAGAATGCATGGTGAGCCAGCTTTGTTTTCTTGCTTCTTCTTGTTCAAGCGCTTTTGTTGCTTCTGTTTTTTTGATTTCACTTTTTAATTGTGAAGAAAGAGGGCTGAAAAGTTGAGTAAAGGCTTGAAAAGTTGTTAATTCTTCTCTGTTTTTTGCAATAAGCACAACAAAACGCCCTTCCTGCTTTGCTTTAGCTGCTATGCGTGCTATGCTCGCGTGTCCGGCGCGTGAAACGATTTCTACATCGCCTATATTCTTTACTCTTGCTACTATGTCTGAAATGTCTGTGTTCATATGTTTTTATTGTACTACGATTGGCTTTTATACGCAATAACAGAAGCAAATGCGCCAAAATAGCGGATAGAATAGGCTTCAACAGCGAACTTATGCCTATGCAATAGTCCAAAAAGCGCGCCCTTTTGCATATAGTAGTGAAAGTTCTTATTTCTTAGCTTTAGTTGCGCATAAATAGCGTGGTAAAAGCAAGAAGGATAGTAGATATTTCTTTCAGCTAAGATATAGTCATAGAAGTGTACTTTATGAAGCTTTTCTTCTTCCATTTTCTCACAAAGCGAAAGAAAAAAATCGTGCTCGTCTTTATATTCGTATTTAGGATTAAAAGTATTTTTCCCAGCATAATGAAGTAATTGGCCGCAACATAAGGGCATCTTTTCATAACTTTCATGTAAAGAATGGGCATCTTTTATGGCATATGCAGGTAAATAGGTTAACATGTTCTGAAATTAAATTTCTCTGTATGTAGCTGTTTGCGCAGCCTTTTCACTCACGCTTACAGAATAAAGCCAGATTTTATCTATGTGGCTTAAATCCTTCAAATCTAAAGCCATCATTTTTTCTATTTCCCTATAAAGGAAGCGCGCCAAGTTTTCAGCTGAAGGATTTATTTTGTCAAAGGGGGGAAATTCATTGATATTTTTGTGATCAAGTAAGTCCACAGCTTTTTTGAGGATTTTTTTAAGCACTGAAAAATCTACCATGAGTTCTACATCTTCTGAAAGTTTTGTTCCTTCTACTGTCATTTCAACATGATAGTTATGTCCGTGCAAGTTTTCGCACTTGCCTTTATAGTGACGAAGGGCGTGCGCAGAGGAAAAATCTGAGCGCACTGTGAGTTGCCATAGAGCCTGTTTTTTTTGTTCCATAATATATTAATCTCTTAAATTGTGTGTTCTTTTTGGTATTTCCATTGCGTGTAGGCTTTAAAAAACTGCGGTGTTGTATGCACTCCATAACTGTAGCCTAATTGCATATGGCACAGTATATTATCAATATTAAAGGAGATTTGTGTTTCTGTTCCTCCCTTATACTGGCTTATTAAATCCTTCAATTCTTCTAAGCATTCTGTATTCAAAGAATTCTTTGGCATGTGTAAAAGAAGAGGTTTTTCACATTTTGTGCACGCGTCTAGTAAGGGCATAGCTTCAAGCCCAATGAGCTTTGTTTCTTTTACTTCTTCTTCATCTGTTTCGTCAACAAAATTTGCTTCATTATTTTGCCCATTGCTTTCGCTTTTTCTTTCCTTTTCGTCTTTTCTGTCTATAGTAGCAATAAGCATAAGAGGTTGATCTGAACTGAGAATTTCACTACATTCCTTATAAGCGCGCGGAAAGAAAATAACTTCTGCATGCCCTGTTAAATCTTCCACAGTGAGAAAAGCCATCTTTTCGTTTTTCTTTGTGAGTATTTCTTTTTTTGCAGTAACAAGTATAGGCACGCGAACCTTTGCATCGTGCGCATAGTCGTCTAACTCATCAATTTCCTTTACATCTATACGATGAAAATCAATGCGAAATGGCTGTATTGGGTGTGAAGATAAAAAGAAACCAAGGGCTTCTTTTTCGTATTTAAGCAAGTGTTCGTCTTCCCATTCTTCAATATCAGAAACCTTCTTGATGCCTGTATTGCCGTGTTCAGCATAATAATCTGTTAGGCTAGAAATAGGAATATCAACGCCAAGATGCGGTATTTCAGGTGTTTCTTCAGGGGGAAGTAGTGAAAATAAAGAAGCCTGATTTGACTCTTTGTCCTTATTTTTCTTTTGTGCTTTAGCTACAGTAAGCTCTAAGGAGAGCAATAAAGCCCTTCTACTCACTTCAAAGCAGTCAAAAGCCCCTGATTTTATTAGAGCTTCCAATACTTTTTTTGAAACCTTTCTTAAATTTACCCTACACAAAAAGTCAAAGAAAGAATAAAAAGGATAGTTCTTTGCTTCAATATCTTTGGCTTCACCTTTTTCCTTTATTATTTCATTTCTTGCTTCGACAATGGCTTCTATAGCGCCTTCGCCAAGACCTTTAACTCCGCCAAGACCATACACAATGGCATTGCCATGTGGCTTGAAGTCGCTTATTGAAGATTGCACAGAAGGCGGAAGCACAACAATGCCCATATCTCTGCAAGAAGCAATATATTTCAATATTTTATCTTGGTTTCCTATTTCGCTAGACAAGAGGGCAGACATAAATTCTACTCTGTGATAGGTTTTGAGATAGGCTGTGTGGTAGGTGATGAGAGCGTAGGCGGCGGAATGCGATTTGTTGAAGCCGTATTCAGCAAATTTTTCCATCAAGTCAAAGATGTCGGAAGCAATTTTTTCGTCTACTTCATTTTTTAGCGCGCCTTCAATGAATTTCGACCTTTCTTGCGCCATGGCTTCGGGATTCTTTTTACCCATAGCACGGCGAAGCAAATCCGCGCCGCCTAAGGTGTAGCCAGCAACAATTTGCGCAATCTGCATAACCTGCTCTTGGTAAACAATAACACCATAAGTATCTTTTAAACACTGTTCAAGCGAGGGTAAAGGATAGGTGACTTCAATTTCGCCGTGTTTTCTCTTGATAAATTCATCTACCATACCCGACTTGAGAGGTCCAGGGCGATAGAGCGCGAGCATAGAAATAATGTCTTCAAAGCAGTTTGGTTTAAGCTGGCGTAGATATTGTCTCATACCAGAACTTTCTACTTGGAAAACACCGTCAGTGTCGCCCCTTGAAAAAAGTTCAAAGACATGCGGGTCGTTCAATTCTAATGTGTCTAAATTTGGCGCAACTTTTCCTTGTGCACTGATATTATTCAGACTTTCTTGAATTAATGTCATTGTGCGAAGGCCAAGAAAGTCGAACTTCACAAGCCCTACCTTTTCAACCATCTTCATGTCGTATTGCGTAACTAATTCGTCTTTCTTGCCCTTGTAGAGGGGTAAATATTCCACCATTTCCTTGTCTGAAACAACAACGCCAGCCGCATGCGTTGAAGCATGGCGCGAAAGACCTTCTAAGCGCATGGAAATATCAAGTAATTCCTTTATCTTGCTGTCAGTCTCATAAAGTGCTTTAATTTCAGGCACTTGGTCCAGAGCTTTTTTTACTGTGATTTTTGGGTCATTTGGAATTTGTTTTGAAATAAAGTCGCAATCCTTGTAAGGCACATCCATTGCCCTGCCAACGTCCTTCACAACAGCCTTTGCCTTCATCTTACCAAAGGTTGTGATTTGCGCAACCTTGTCTGCGCCGTATTTATCGGCAACATAACGCACAACTTCAAGCCTTCTGTCTTCACAAAAGTCCACGTCTATATCAGGCATGGAAACACGTTCGATATTCAAAAATCTTTCAAAAAGTAGGTTGTACGGAATGGGGTCTAGGTTTGTGATTCTGAGCGCCCACGCAACTATAGAACCTGCCGCAGAACCACGGCCAGGCCCCACAGGAATGCCATGATCCTTTGCCCAGTTGATAAAGTCTTGCACAATAAGAAAATAGTCTGGAAAACCCATGTTGCAGATAACATCAAGTTCAAATTCCAGCCTTTCTTTATAGGCTTTTTCATCAATGGTTTCAGGTCTTGGATGTTGTTCAATTCTTTTGTCTAGCCCTTCCTTTGCAAGTCTTCTAAATTCTTGTTCAGGTGTAATGCCTTCTGGTAAGTCGTAAACAGGAAAGAAATTTGATTTTAAATTGAGCTTAACATGTGAACATCTTTCAGCGATAACAAGAGTATTCTCAATTGCTTGCGGGCAATCTCTAAATGCTTCTTTCATTTCATCAGGTGACTTATAATAAAGGTCAGTTGCATCAAAGCGCATTCTTTTGGCATCGTTCACCTTTGCTTGCGTTTGTATGCAAAGAAGAACATCATGCGCCTTCACGTCTTCTTTTGTCAAATAATGGCAGTCGTTTGTTGCAACAAGAGGTAAGTTTGTTGCTTCTGACAAGTCTAGCAAGAGATTATTTAATTTGTCTTGTTCTGGCAGTGTGTTAGACTGTATTTCTAAGTAGAATCTGTCGTCAAAAATAGAGGCATATTTTTTAGCTTCGAGAATAGCTTGGTCAAAGTCGCCGCCATTTGCTAAGAGTTTATTTTGCCCAAGCAAGGTGCGCGGAATTTCACCCGCAATACAAGCAGATAAAGCAATAAGTCCCTTGTTATGTTCTTTTAAAATATCCATGTCCACACGCGGTTTATAGTACATGCCGTCTAAACAGCCCTTAGAGACGATTTTCAGCAAATTACTATAGCCATCATTATCTTGCGCAAGTAAAATAAGGTGATGACGTACCCTCGAAAGTTCAGACGTTTTATCTCTGTGATCCTTAGTCACATAGACTTCACAGCCAAGAATAGGCGTGATTTCAGCATCCTTTGCTTGCGTGTAGAAATGCGTTGCGCCATACATATAACCGTGGTCGGTAATGGCAGCAGCTGGCATATTAAACTCTTTAGTCTTGGCTATTAAATCTTTTAATTTAATAGCGCCGTCTAAGAGACTATATTCTGTGTGGCAGTGTAGGTGTACAAATGACAT
>CAYJHE010000081.1:0-10740 GCA_964369675.1 uncultured Desulfovibrionaceae bacterium
CTCGCCTTTTATATTAACTATAGTAAGTCTTCAAACATAAAATATTTCTTATTCGCTCAGAGCCTTAATATTTGTGTCCTTTGCTTCTTTATTTCCTAGTGCTTTTGGTTTTTCCACGACTTGAACTTCGCCTATATCAAATTGTTCGACTTTCTTTTTCTTTGTCTGAATATAGACAGTATAGTGCTTGGCAGAGGAACTTTTCTTTGAAATGAGAAGAGGGCTAATAGGTTTAGCTAAGTCATTGACAATGAAGTAGTAGGAAGCAAGAAGATTCTTCTTGTCGTGCTCTTCAAAATAGACAAGTAAGTCTTTTTTATTGTCCTCATCCCAATTAAAACGTGCTACAATTTCAGCTCTATAGTAAAAATCTTGCTCATTGAAGGAAAAACTATTAGCAGAAACTTTTACATTTGTTCTTCGAACTTTTTGTTCTATGCTTTGCCTTTTTTCTTGTAAGGATTTGTTTTTATTCATGCTTGGCAAAAAGGAATAGTCTAAATTATTGTAGATCTGTCTTGTTGTTTCAGGATTTGCAAGGGCTAATTTGTCTTCATACCATGATTTATTTTTATCCATGATATTGGCTTCTTGCAAGTAATCAGGCACATGGCTTGCAAATTCTTTAAATCTGGCTTCATTATAGCTTTCAACTCTGTTAAGAAAAGAAAAAGCCTGCATTGAAGAAAGACAAGCAGGCAAAAATAAACAGAGAAGAAGGCATAGAGATAGAAGAATTTTATTCATAAGATGTCCTTAAGGATTTTGTTATAAAGCTAAAGCATATATCTCTATGCCTTTAATTTCATATAAGGCTTTGTACGTTTTGAGCGCGTGTGTTTGAAGTGATATATTGTTTTGCAATATCGTGATCTTTGAAAGAAAAAAAGAGTAAGTCTTCATCTTTAAAAGCTATTGCTCTTTGATTTTCTTCTAATACAATACTAAAAATATATTTTTCTCTATAGAAAGCATTTCTTTCTTCTTGCTCTTTGGTCACATTAAGCAAGGTCGATAAAGCTTCTAATGCTTTTTGTGCAGACTGCGCATGTAATTCATTCATAATTCGACCTCCTCTAGTAAAGTAAAACAGAGAATAGTATCCCTTTCATTTATCAAATCGGCATTAATTAATTTTACTTTAGGGTAAATTGAAATTTTTTTCAAATATTTTTTTATGCCTTTTTGGCTTCGCCGAGGAAGGCAATAGCTAGAAAGCTGAATATTGCATGTTGAGGTCTTAGAGCAATTAAAAAATGTTCTAAGATATGGCTTAAAGAGGTATTAATTTTTTGTTTGCAAAAGTTTTAAAACAAAAAAGGGCATTTCTGCCCTTTGAACATTTATTATCAACAAAAACTAACCACAGCTTCCGCTACCGCAACTGCCGCTGCTTCCGCATGAACCAGCATTTGCAAATGGTTTCTTTGGTTCGATGACAAATCCCATGTAGGAAACATCAACGCTTAAGCCTTCTGTTTCTGTCATAAGATCTTTATTAACACAGAAAGTAAAGCCTTCTTGTTCAATCACTGTATCGTCATCTAATGGCTCATCCAGAGCCAAAGCCAATCTTGGCCCACGTCAGCCACCTGGTGCTAAGTAGATACGAATTGCTTGTTTGTCCTTGCCTTCAAAGAAAGCGTTTAGCTCTTTAAGAGCTCCTTCAGATATTTCTAGCATAATGCCTCCGATTTGAATATTTTACTAAAAGGCACTATAGACCTTAAAATAATGCCGCAACCACCGCACCTTGCTGCGCATGCACCTGCGTTTGTATAAGGCCTTTTAGGTTCGATCAAAAAAGCCCTATTTTCTTGTTCAATGTCAATTTTCAACGCTTCAATTTCTGTTACAAGGTCAGTGTTCACACAGAAAGTATAGTCGTCTTTTTTAATGAAAGTCTCATTCTTTTGAGGTCTTTCAAATGCCATTGTCAAACGCGGTCCGTTACAACCACCAGATACGAGAAAGATTCTTATGTTTTGCTTTTCTTTGTCTTTGAAGAAGGTATTAAACTCTTTTAAAGCTAATGCAGTTATTTCTAACACCTGTTTCCTTCTCCTTATAATTCAAGAGACAACATAGCAATAACAATTACAAAAAAATTATAGTACTAATTTCTTCTTTGTCAAGCTTTTGAAAGTGATAAAATTTAATGATTAATAAGCAACACTTAAAGTCTTGCCTGTATCAGGAAATGCCTTTTGTTTTGTACCATTGTGCACAATTTCAACACCACTAGGATTACCAAGAAAGATGATTGCCCTAGAATTGTATTCAAGCAAGACATTCTTGCCTTGTTCGAGAGTAAAGTTTCCTCTCACAAGCTTACCATCAAGTGTAATTTGCATCCAACAAGTTTGCTTTGCTGTGATTAAAAGAGTTTGAGAGCCTGAACCTATGCGTAAATCAGCATCTATGGCTGGCTTAGCTTCTTTTTTAACAGCTGGCTCAGCTTTGTTTTTTGAACTTTCAATTGCAGCAGCCATGTTTTCTTGTACAAGTTCGTCTAACTTTGCAGCAGCGGCATCTGACATAGAATTTTGAGAAGGCGCTTGTGCAACAACAGCTTGCTTCTCTTGTTCTATTTCGATTTTCTTAGGTGCTGGTGCATTTGAATTGGTTAAATATGGTGAGTTTTCTGCTTCTTCTATAAGACCGCGAACAAGATTGCTTTCCATAAAGGCAGAAGCTGCAATATAGGCAAAAAGAATCACACCTACAGCAACAAGTATGCGTATGGCAATCTTTAAATTCTTTTTCTCGGGCAATGTGTTTGTTATATACTCATTTGCAATCCTATTCTTGCTTGCATAGTTTGGCTCTTCACCAACAAAGGAGAGGCATTTAATAGCGTCTGCTACAAATACATCATCAAACTCTAAAAAGCGGCAATAGGCTTTAACAAAAGCAATTCTAAAAGCCAATTCTGGTAATTTTTCACGGTTTGCGTCTTCAAGGGCTATCAACACATTGATAGAAATTTTAAGAATATCAGCGACATCCTTTATTTCTAATCCTCTTTCTTCCCTTTTTTCGCGAAGTACTACACCCAATTCAACTAAATTCATACGTAATGTTCCCCTTTAATAACGTATATCAACAATGGCTTTTTTACTTAATTCTTCAGCATATTCAGCTAGTTCTTTATCGTAGTTAGGCTTTTGCAGTTGAAGTCTGATTTCTTCTTTGATTTTATCTGTCATCTTAATTTGCGAGCCTTTTTGCATTTGACAGCTGTTTACATAGATTTGCGCAAAAGTGTCGCCAGTGCCAAGCAGTGGAGTCGCGCCTTTTGTTATAGGTGCGATAGCTTGTCTGATACCAGGAGCAAGCTCACTCACATGCATAGAGCCAAGTGAACCGCCACCTTCTTTATTTGGGCCAACAGTCACTCTTCTTGCAGCTTCTTTAAAGCTTATTTGCCCTGAAGCAATTCTCTTGCTATAGTCTTGCGCTGTTTTTGCATTTGGGTAGATAATCATTGAAATATTGCATATGCCTGTTTTTTGAGCATAATTATTACGATGTTCATCAAAATATTTCTTTATATCAGCATCTGTAACGACTACTTCTTTCTTTTTGAAGTTTTTTTCAATAACAGCTTGTATTATCGCGCCAACTTCTATTTCTTCAAGTATATAACTCTTAGTAACACCTTGCCTTGCAACGGATTTAAGAAAATTTTCTTCTTTCATTCCGCTTCTTTTGACAATGTTTTGATATTGTTGTTCAACATAGTCGGGTCTAAGGCTAAAACCTGTGCGTTTTGCATCGCTTATGATAAGCTTTTCTTGAATCATTTTATCAAGAGTTTCCCTATAAATCTTTGCTACTTCAGCACTACTTTCAGGGCTTTTTCCTAATAAACCTTTTTCGTATAATCTTGGTTTTGCTTTATTTTCTAAGTCAATAGAAGAAATCATGTTTCCATTAACATTTGCAACAACTCTCAACTGAACAGCATGAGCAGCTTCAGAAAAAAACAAGAAACATACATAGAAAAACACACAAATGTTTAATTTCATATTCAGCTCCAATTAATTACTTTCCTAGTAATACCTTTTAAAAGTTCGTTTTGCAAGAACTTTAATGTCAAAAATTTTGTATCTCAGCATATAGAAAGACTTTCGTAGACAAAATTGTTAAAATTTAAGCTTTAAAAACAAAATCACTCTTTCCACCACTTTTTTTCAAAAGTCTGCAATCTTGTATGCATATATCTTTTTGTACGGCCTTACACATGTCATAAATTGTTGCTGCAGCTACCTGCGCGGCTATCAAAGCTTCCATTTCTACGCCAGTTTTGTCGTATGTGTGAACTTCTGCTTCAATATCAATAGAAGGCAATGTGTTAATTACTTTAAATCTTATATCTGCATAAGAAATAGCAAGAGGGTGACACAAAGGAATAAGGCTTGAGGTTTGCTTAGCTGCAAGTATACCTGCAATCTTTGCTGTTGTGAGCACATCACCCTTTGGAAGAGCGTTTTTTTTGAGTAGTGAAAGCGTTTGCTCGTTTATTAAAACCTTACAGCCAGCAATAGCTATGCGCTTTGTCGGGTCTTTAGCACCAACATCAACCATGCAGGCATTGCCATCACTGTCTAAGTGGGTGAAATTTTCTTCTTCTTGTGAAACTTTTTCTTCTACATAGTTCTTTAAAATCGCAAAAACTTCTTCTAAATTCTTATTGGAAGTATCCACAATATAGGCATCTTCAGCTGCTTTTAATGGGTCTACTTCTCTTGTTCTGTCATTTTTGTCTCTCTGAACAAGCGAATCAAAAAGCTCATCAAAGTCAACATCTTCACCCTTTGCTTTGAGTTCGTCATAGCGTCTTTGTGCACGCACTTTAGCACTTGCATCAAGAAAGAACTTACAGCTTGCTTTAGGGAAAACCTTTGTTCCCATATCTCTGCCTTCTGCTACAAGCGAGAAATCTTTAGCAATGTTTTGCTGACTTTCTTGTAAGACTTTTCTTACTGTTCCAAGTTTTGCAATAACAGAAGACAAGCGCGCTGCCTTATCAGTCCTAATAGGTAGTGAAGAAACAAGTTCATCATTACAAATAAGATCTGCATCATAGCTTGTTGAATTTAATGAAAAAACATATTCTCTTGCTCTTTGCTCAAGCTTATTATCATCATAATCAAGAGCTTCTGCTCCAAGCTTTAAAGCTAATGTGCGATACATAGCCCCTGTGTCTAGCATGGGTACGTTTAAATAGGTTGCCAGTTTTTTTGCAAGTGTAGACTTGCCCACTCCAGCTGGCCCGTCAATTGTTACTACAAATTTATTTAACATGCTGATATGTATTCCTTAATTAATGAAATAAGCTCTGCATTTTCTTCGGGCAAGCCTATAGATATTCTCAAGGCATCAGCCTGACCGTAGGAAGAAAGTGTTCTTATAATCATTCCTCTTTCTAAAAGAAATTGAAAAAGGGCTTTTGCTTGTCCAAGTTTTGGAGTATTTACAAAGATAAAATTTGATTGAGAAGGCAAGACCTTAAAGCCAAGTTTTGTTAATTCACTTGTCAAGAAATCTCTGCCTTGTCTTGTTATTTCAATAGTTTTTTCATAAAAATCTTTGTCAGAAAGTGCTGCTATTGCTGCTTCTTCTGCTAAAATATTTAAAGAAAAGGGCAAGCGTACTCTGCAAAGATAGTCGGCTATTTCTTCAGGGAATATACCATAACCAATGCGCAAGCCTGCCAAACCATAGCATTTAGAAAAAGTGCGCATAAGTGCGATGTTTTCTTGCTCTTTCAGAAGGGAAAGGCTGTGGTATTGTTCTTGTGCAAAGTCAATATAGGCTTCATCTACAACAAGTAGGCAATTTTGCGGCAATTTTCTTGCAAAAGCAAGAATCTCGTCTTTATTAATTGCAAAACCGCTTGGATTATCAGGATTTGTGATAAAAACAAGTGCGGTTTTTTCATCAATTAAGCTAAGTAATTTATCAAAATCAAAGGAAAAATCAGCATTGAGGGGAGCGCGTCTGAGTTCAACGCCGCAAAGTTTAGCTTGGGTGCAATAAATACTGAAACAAGGCTCAAAGGCAACAATATTATGCACATTTTCACTTGCCATAACCCTTATTAAAAGGTCTATCACTTCGTCAGAACCGTTACCAACTACAATATGTTTTTTATCAATGCCTATATGCTTTGCTAAGGCTTCAACTAAACGCGGAGAGCCAGATTGCGGATAACGAAATGCAAGGTGTGCTTTTTCTTCCAAAACTTTGAGTGCTAAGGGCGACACGCCAAGCGAATTTTCATTACTTGCTAATTTTATAACCTTTTTTAAGGCATACTTTTGCTTTATTTCGTCAATTGACAAACCAGCTTCATAAGGCGAAAAACCCTGCACTTGCTCTCGTACGGAAAACTTCATAATCGATAAACTCTTTATAATTTCGTGTTTTCATAATAAAGCAAGTGAGACAATGCCCACTTGCTTTTAATTTAATGTAGAGGTGAGTTTTAACTCACTTCATTGATTTAGCATCAGCTATTCAGCTTCAACTTCTTTAGGTCTGATTGTCAATACAGGCACAGAAGAGGATTTTACCACTCTTTCGGCAACAGAACCAAAGAGGATTCTGTCGATACCAGTTCTTCCGTGTGTACCCATAACAATGAGATCTGCTTCTTCTTTTTTGACTAGGTCTAAAATCTCTTCAGCTGCGTAGCCAATAACGATTTCTGCACGAACTTCAACGCCAGAGAAATACTCAGCAATAAATTCAGCCATTGCAGTTTCAGCTCCTGAAACAATTTCACCTACAAAGGAATCAATTGTGTTAGGTGGAACATGAAAACCTGAATATTGTGTGAGAGTTGGCGCTGCATACACTGCGACAATACTTGCCCCACTCATTTTTGCATAGCTTTTGGCATATTCTGCAACAAGCTTACTGTGGTCCGATAAGTCAAGGGCACAAACAATTTTTTTAATCTCAACCATATAAAACCTCCAATACAGATTAATTACTTCAAACAATTTCAATGTAATTTTTTATATATTACACTATTTTTTTATTCTCGACAAGTGCCCTAGATTACGTTAAAAAAAATGAGAAGAGTGAATAAAAATTTAGGCATGGATTTTGCAAATTCATTACATAAGTAATAAAACAGGAAAATATTACCACTTCTTTTATGCGAGGTTTTTATGAATATTAATAATGATTTACAAAGTATTCTCTTACAAAATGAGCTGGCTCAAAAGCAAAATAAGGTTGCAAAGCCTCCAAAGGGGCATGCAGAATTTGCTGAAATCTTATCAGAAGCTAGTTCAAGTGAGGAAAGTAGTTCCCTTTCATCCTTAACTCAAAGCGATAGCAATTATAAAGATTTATCTGTCACTAATCTTGCGACAATAAATGCTATGCTCACTGGGCAATTAGATTCAAGTAAGGATAGTGATGGTTTTAATGAATTTGAAAATGAAATTAATTCTATAGCTTCTATGCTAGACGGGCTCGATTCTTATGCTAGTAAAATAGCAAATTCGCAAAACGACAAGTCTGCTTGGGAAGAGCTTGCAGCAATTTCTACTCAGCTTGGCTCATTAAAACAAGGCAATCTTCCTAAAGAATTGAGCGCAATTGTCGATGAGATAGATATACTAGCCACAACGGAACAAATTAAAATGAATCGCGGAGATTATGAAATATAAGTAGTTTTATTCCGTTATTTTAGCAGGTTATCCATGAAAAGAATACTATTTCTTCTGAGCTTTTTAGCTGTCTTTTCTTCTTCTCTTCTTGCTTACGCACAAGGCACAAATAGTGCCTTAAACAAACACGATGAGCAGATGATTATAGAAGAGTACGCACGCTTTGAACGTGAAAAGCAAAGCAAGGCACATATAGACAAAAGCATGCCCATTGATTTTGGACAGGTTGAAGATGTATGGCAAAGACACGCGCAAAGAAGACCCTACAATGGAACTATAACTTCAAGTTTGCCGCTTGACCCAGCTTATTCTTCTGCTTTTAGTCCTCAAAAGAAGAAAGAAGTTGTACACGCAAGAAAAACAAAAATTTCAACTAAGAAAAAAGTAAGTCCAACTAAGTCAAGCGAAACAAAGGCAAAGGAAGAAGTAAGTTCTCAAACAACAAAGCAAACAGACAGCCCGACAACTAGCGCAACAACAAGCTTACCTACAGTAAGACCAAGTGGTCCTATGACCATTCAAAAAGCGCAAACAACAAAGAAAGAAGATGAAAATATTCCTCTTAGCACTTTAACTACTTTAGATACTGACATAAGAAAGGCAGACCTCACAGCCGAGGAAGCTTTGGCAGCAGAAGAAGAGGCTTTAAAGATATTGAGAACAAGTGACAATACAATAGAAGCACTTGAGAAACTTTTTGAAGAAAACCCAAAACTCAAAGATGAAGTGCGCAGGCTAAGGCTAAGCCAAGAAGCAGCCATTGAAGATGAATTAAATCTTCCTAAACCTGAATATATTGAAATTATAAATTAAATAAAAAAACTCTGCCAAGGCAGAGTTTTTTTATTATTAATAAGAGCAATGTGTAAAATACACTACATCTTCATCTTTGCTTCTTCTTCCTCTTTGAGGACACGGCGTAGGACTTTGCCTACAAGAGATTTTGGTAATTCGTCTCTAAACTCAAAGACCTTTGGAACTTTATAGTTCGCTAGTTTTTCTTTACAAAAGGCGACTAATTCAGGAATAGATACTGTTTCGCCTGGCTTTGTGACAATGTAGGCCTTAATTTTTTCACCGCGTGTTTTGTCAGGAACAAATAAAGACACAGCATCAAGCACCTTAGGATGCTCATGCAATACTTCATCAATTTCACGCGGATAGACATTATAACCGCCTATAATTGCCATATCCTTCTTTCTGTCTACAATAAATATATAGCCGTCTTCGTCTTTATAGGCTATATCGCCTGTATAAAACCAGCCATCTCGCATAACAAGAGAGGTTTCGTCTTCTCTATTCCAATAGCCCTGCATAACTTGCGGGCCTTTTACAATAATTTCGCCTTTTTCGCCTGTAGCTAATTCTTCTGTGCCATCTTCAAGGTCAACAATCTTTATATAGGTACCAGGGAAAGGCACACCAACAGAACCGTCTTTTTTATGTCCTAAAATAGGATTAGCAGTAATACAAGGCGAACATTCAGTAAGACCTAAGCCTTCAACAATATTGGCTTTTGTGATTTCCTTGAACTTTTTGATAGCTTCTACTGGGAAAGGAGCAGCACCAACAATACAAAGCTTAATGCATGTGAGGTCATAATTTGCAATTTCCTTTTGCTGCATAAGACTCATATAGATAGAAGGCGCGCCCAAGAAAAGATTTGGACGGAATTTTTTTATAAGTTCTAAAATATCATAAGGACTATACCTTGCAACTGGAATAGTTGGACTAGCAAGAGCAGCAGGAAAGAAAACTGTGCCTGTTAAACCAAAAATATGGAAAAATGGCATTACAGCAATAGAAAGAGTTTCTTCTTTGCCGTCTTCCTTGGTTAATGAAATTAATTGTTGCAAGTGTGCGGAAATATTGCCATGTGTAAGCATAGCTGCTTTTGAAACGCCGGTAGTGCCGCCAGTATATTGCAAGAGTGCCAAGGTGTTTTCTGGGTCTTGCGGTTCTTCGCTATATCTTTCTTTAGATTTAAATAATGCTTTATAAGGATAGATATTGTCTTTATAGTCAATTTTCTTGTATTGCCCTGCTTTTCTAGCTTTAAGCGGGTAGAGAAGATTTAACGGAAAAGCCAAACCGTCAGCAATATTTGTGACAAAATATTTTGAAACAGGGAGTTGTTCTTTTAATTTGAAGATTTTATCCCAAAATAAATCAAGTGTGATAAGGAACTTCGCTTGTGAATCGTGAAAATGATGCGTAAGTTCTTTTTCCATATAAAGCGGATTTGTCATCACAAGAACGCCGCCTGC
Organism: uncultured Desulfovibrionaceae bacterium; assembly: GCA_964369675.1. Classification (GTDB taxonomy): domain Bacteria; phylum Desulfobacterota; class Desulfovibrionia; order Desulfovibrionales; family Desulfovibrionaceae; genus CAYJAZ01. The sequence goes on from CAYJHE010000081.1 coordinate 9,959, forward strand.
TTTCAATACACCCCAAACTGTAACAATAGTTTGCGGGATATTTGGAAGCATAACTGCCACTTTTTCGCCTCTTTGTAAACCCTCTTTTTTGAGGGCAGCCGCCATTATCTCTGCTTTTTCTCGCAAAGTTTTGAAATTCATTTTTAAATTTTGAAAGAGAATGGCATTTCTTTGAGGAAAGTTTTCAGCTGCTTGGTCTAAGTAATGCTGTATTGACCTGAAAACCGTTTCATAGTTTTCGGGGAATTGTCCTTGTTCAAAGTGAAGATTCCATTCTGGATTTAGTGTATTTAAGCTCATATTTTACCTTATTTTCTTTATCCACAAGGCGAAAATAACCTGAATATGTGGGTGTACATTCAAGTATAAAGCATAATATGGTTTCGTCAAGTAAAATTAAAATCAGCAAATGCTTGCAGTTTCAAGCCCACAAAGAAAAAAGGCTTCGTTTGAAGATTTTCCCTCAAGGCAGTAGAATGAACAGACCCCCTTTTCGTGTCCAAGAAAAGGGGGTCTGTTCAGAAACTCAAAATAAAGCTTTTTCTCCACTTCAAGCTTTTTTTAGAAAGTATAGGTCATTTCAACCAAACCCTTAACCCCATCGCGTTCCCCAAGGCTGCCTTCTGCTTTAGCGTTCAAGCTAAAACCGTTGACATGCACAAATTTTGTGCCAAGTGAAAGCACGGTTGTTCCGCCTTCTAGGTTTGCAGAATTAGCAATCGAAAGGTTCTCAACACTTGCTCTTGCTTCGCTGTCAAATTCATGCTCGTAATGAAGCCCTA